>CAYONK010000019.1:0-6048 GCA_964405285.1 uncultured Ardenticatenaceae bacterium | reverse complement strand
ACTCTGTCATTTCCAGGAACAGACTTTCCAGGTCTACCTGCTGGCTGATCACTTCGTCGGGGTAGATGTCTTGTTGGGCCAGGTGGCGCACGATGGCCGCGCCGCCCACGCCGCTCACTTCCAGATAACGGCCGTTTGCCGCCAATCTCGTCACGCCTGCCAACGAGCGCAGCGCTTCTTCTGCCTGCGTGGAGGAGGGGACGCGGAGTTTGACCACCGCGCTCTCCGCGCCAAGCAGGTCGGCCACTTTGCCTTCGGCCACAATCCGCCCCCGATTTAAGACGGCCACCCGGTCGCAAAGCTGCTCTACTTCGTATAGCAGATGACTGCTTAAGAAGATGGTCACGCCGTCGGCGGCCAGGTCGCGCAGCAGTTGGCGCACTTCGCGCATCCCTTTGGGGTCCAGGCCATTGGTCGGCTCGTCGAGGATGATCAGGTCGGGGCGGTGGAGCAGGGCGGCAGCCAGGCCGATGCGCTGCTTCATGCCGGTAGAATAGCCCTGCACTTTGCGGTCAGCGGCATGACTCATGCCAACTTGTTCGATGACCTCAGCGACCCGGCCGTTTTTCGTGTCCCCTGACAGCCGGGCTAACAGGCGCAGGTTGTCCAGGCCAGACAAGTAGGGCAACAGCGCCGGCGCGCCAACCAACGACCCAACGCGCCGCAGCGGGTGGGTCTGGTTTGGCGTAACCGGCTGGCCGAATATCTGCACCTGCCCGCCACTGGGGGCGACCAGCCCCAACACCATGCCGATGGTGGTGGTTTTGCCCGCGCCGTTGGGGCCGAGGAAGCCGAAGAGTTCGCCGGGATAGACTTGAAGATTGACCTGGTTAACGGCCGTTATCGGGCCAAACGATTTACTCAGATTATGGGTCTCCAAAATGGGAGTCATGGTTTTATTGCTCCTTCCTTCCGCGTCTGGCTCTGAATGGTCGTTGCGCCATAACGGAAGCATCTATTGCCTGTTTGTTGTAACCAGTGTAAAGCAGAAGAGAGAGATGCCCATCAGTCTGAAGGCGTAAACCGTATCGGTCTACCGACTGAACAGGTGAGCGACCGAGACTGCCGGCAGGAATGCAGAAAGATGCGCCCCTGTCCTGCCAGCAAATCCGCTATGTGTCCAAAATTCACAAGCGAATTAAACGCATCTGTGCTATCTTACCGTATCACCCATATAGGAGATTTTTACATGACTGTATCGGCTATGACCTCTTTTTCCCTTAAAGGCTTTTTGCGTTTTGCCCTCCTTTTATTGAGTATGCTTCTGGTCGTCTGGATCAGCGCGTCCGGAGGCCAGAATGTGGCTGCCAGCCCTTCGCTTCTTCAACCCTCTTCTGCCCTCTGGTCCGACGTGGACCCGGCCGACATCACCCTTCAAGGAGAACGACGCATTGTGCCTGGCGAGTATCGTGCCCTGGCCTTGAACCGAGACCTCTTGCACGCCATCCTGGACACTGCGCCGCCAGAGTTTAGTGAAGCGGCCAGGAGCAATCCGGCGGAGATAAGCCTGCCCCTACCCGATGGCACTTTGGCCCGTTTCCACTTTGCCGAATCTCCGATCATGGAGGCGGAATTGGCGGCTCAATTCCCGGAAATCAAGAGCTACATCGGCCGGGGGTTAGATGACCGCACTCTGTTCACTCGCTTTGGCTGGACCTACAAAGGGTTTCACGCCATCATCTTCTCCCATGAGCCGACCGTTTATATAGACGCCTACAGCACCGGCGACCAGATTCATTACGTCAGCTACAGCCGCGATAAGTACGAGCGCTCTTTCAGCGAGGCGTTTGAGCAGCACGAGCCGGTCGTGGACCCGGTCGTCGCCGCGGAAATTGAGGCGTTTATCGCCAACAACCCTGAATTCGTCATTGGCGAGCAGCTGCGCACCTATCGTCTGGCTTTGGCCGCGACTGGGGAGTATTCCCTCTATCATGGCGGCACAGTCCCGCTGGTCCTCTCGGAAATGAACGTGGCGATGAACCGGGTGAACGGCGTGTATGAAAGAGACACGGCCGTTCGCATGGTTCTCATCGCCAACAACGACCAGATCATTTACCTGAACCCAGCTACCGACCCCTATAGCAATAACGATGGTTTTGCGATGTTAGGGCAAAACCAGGCGAACCTGGATGCCGTGATCGGCGACGCCAATTACGACATCGGCCACGTGTTCAGCACGGGTGGCGGCGGCGTGGCTTATTTGGGCGTACCCTGCCGCAGCGGCTCCAAAGCGGGCGGCGTCACCGGCTTGCCCAACCCGGTCAACGATCCCTTCTACATTGATTACGTCGCCCACGAGATTGGGCATCAATTCGGGGCCAACCACACCTTCAACGGCAACGCAGGGTCTTGTAGCGGCGGTAATCGCCATGGCCCGGCCGCGTTTGAACCGGGCAGCGGCACCACCATCATGGCCTACGCCGGTATCTGTGGGGCGCAAAACATTCAGAACAACAGCGACGACCATTTCCACACCCACAGCGTGCAGGAGATTGTGGCCTACACCACCGCCTCTTTTGGCAATAGCTGCCCGGTTATCACCAATACCGGCAATACTGCCCCGACAGCCAATGCGGGCGCGGGCGGCTTCACCATCCCGGTCAACACTCCTTTTATCCTGACCGGTTCGGCGACGGACCCGGATGCGGGTGACGTCTTATCCTACAACTGGGAGCAGTATGATTTGGGTCCGGCCGGCCATCCGAATTCGCCCAGCGGCAACGCGCCGTTGTTCCGGTCCTTCCCGTCTGCGGGAACGGCGTCTCGCGTCTTTCCGCGCATGGCGGACGTGGTGAACAACACCCAGACGATAGGGGAGATTTTGCCGGGCTATACCCGGCCGCTAAATTTCCGGCTCACGGTGCGGGATAATAACGTGTTCCCTGGCGCTGGCGGGGTGCATTACAGCCTGATTACCTTTCAGGTGACGAATGCGGCCGGGCCTTTCGTTGTCACCAATCCGAACACGGCCGTTACCTGGATTGGCGGTAGTCAGGAGAATGTGACCTGGAACGTGGCGAACACGAACGCGGCCCCGGTTAGCTGCACCGGCGTAGACATCGCCCTCTCCACGGATGGCGGTTTTACCTATCCTGTCATGCTGGCCGACAACGTGCCTAACAATGGCAGCCGCACGGTGTTTGTGCCCAACATCAGCACGAACCAGGCGCGGGTGCGGGTGATGTGCGCCAACAATATCTTCTTCGACATTTCCAACACCAATTTTACGATTGAGGAAGGGTCTGGTTTTGCGGATCTGGCGATTAGCAAAACGGCCGTTCCTACCACCACCCTCATCCCCGGCGCGCCCCTCACCTACACCCTCACCGTTACCAACCTGGGCGAGATACCCGCCACCGCCACCATCACCGACACCTTCCCGGTCGGGCTGGTCAACCCGGTGTGCGATGGTGTGCCGGGCGATCTCAACGTCACCACCGGCATTGACGCCGGGGACAGCGCGACGATTATCTGCACGGCCCAGGTCTCTGATGATCCTGTCATCGCCATCAGCAAAAGCGTAGACCGCGCGGAAGTGGCCCGCGGCGAGATGGTGACGTATACCATCGCCATCACCAATACCAGCCCGGTCTACACCCTGACGGACATCGTGGTGGCCGACCCGGACGTGACCGGTTGCGTCCCGGCGTTAGAGCTGCCCATCACTCTGGCTCCGCTGGCTTCGCAAACCTTTGTCTGCGCTGACGTGGTGATCACTGGCAGCGCGACCAACACGGCAACGGTGACGGGGCAGTTGGTGATCAATAATGTCGCTTTTGCGACAGCGCCGCAAGACCCTGCTGGCCCGGTGAGCGCGACGGCGACAACGGCCGTTCTCGTTAACGCCAGCGCCTCGGCAACCGTGACAGTGCCGAATTGGCTGCTCTTCCTCCCGGTGGTTACGGTAGAGTAGCGTTCTTTCTTGACGGCGGGATGGGGAAACGGCCGTTCCCCCACCCCCACCGTCTTTACAGTTACCTGCGTTAAGTCTTCTTGCTTTCTAACTACTGAGTTTGACGCTGCCCCGCTTTTGAAAACACCTCGATTTCGCGTAGCAAGTTAGCCCCTGCTTCTAGCCAACCGAACAGTTCTTTGACGATCTTTTGACGGGATTTTCGTACATTTGCCCTAAACCTGCGATCCTGTTGAATTGATTGTTGCCGTCGGATGGGCGGCTTTGGAGAACAAGAACTGATGAAACGAAATCAATTACTCCTCTTCTCTTTTTTGTGGGCTTTTCTGCTTGTTTTGGGGTCGCTCTTCAGCCATCCGAAGATTGGCCGGGCGGAAACGGCCGTTGCCCCAGCCGACGCCCTACCCCAATCATCCGAATTTTCTGTCACCCTTTTCCCCACGGCCGACAGCTATGTCGCCTCGGCCAACCCCAATACCAACTATGGCACAGCGCCCGGTCTGCAAGTTAGTCTGCTCGGTTTCATCCCCAACGTCCAATCCCAACGCGCCCTCATCGCCTATGACCTGAGCGGGATTCCCGCCAACGCCGTCATCCTCACCGCCACGCTGCGCCTCTATGGAGATATCGCCCTGGCCGCGCCCGACAGCCCGGAGGATATTACCATTATCCCCTACTCGATAGACAGTCCGTGGGTGGAAACGGCCGTTACCTGGGCCAACCGCCCTACCAGCAGCTACCGAAACGATCCCGGCGCTGCCTTTGTCCCCGGCTGGACCGAATTTGACCTGGTCAACATGGTCTCCGGCTGGGTGGCTGGCGATTATCCCAACTATGGCGTCTGGCTCAGTACCGGTGTGCAGGGCAGCGCCACTTTTTACTCCCGCGATATGGGCAGCGTCAACTGGCCCCGCCTGGAAATCAGCTACCGCACCGAAGGCTCGCCCCTCTGGGCAATGACTGCGGCCGACACCTGGGTCAACCAGGCCAGCCCCACCGCCAACTACAACAACGACGCCACCGTGAGCGTCGCCCGCTTTAGCGGCGGCAGCCAAAACCACGCCCTGCTCAAATTCGACCTCTCCGACCTGCCCGCCAACATCGTCGTCAGCGACGCCCGGCTGGAGATGTTCTCCGTCCTCAATCGCGGCGGCGAAGGCGAGCCGGAAGCGCCCCTGGCCTTCTCCGTTTACCCCGACGCTGTCATGGCCGACTGGAACCCGGCGACGGTGAACTGGAACAACAAACCGGTCACTCTCAACGTCGGCGACCCGCCGGTGACGCCCATCTATAACAACTGGACGCAGTGGAATGTCACCAATATCGTCCAGGGCTGGGCCGATGGGACGCGCCCCAACTATGGCATCGCCCTACGTCCCGGCGCCACGGACACAGGAGCGCACTACTTCCTGGCCTTGCCCAGCGCCAGCGCCGCCCGTCTCATCATCTATTACGAAGAGATTTGCAACCCGCCTGCCAGCGTGACAATTAGCGGCGTCACCCAGGGCAGTACCGGCGCGGCCTACACCTTCACCGCCAACGTTGCCCCCGGCAACGTCACCCCGCCCCTAACCTACGCCTGGACGGCCACCGGGCAGACGCCGGTGACGGGGCCGGACAATGAGGTCGCGTTCACCTGGAACACGGCCGGAAACAAAACAGTCAATGTCACCGTCTCCGGCTGCGGCGGCAGCGCCAGCGGCAGCCACACCGTCGCCATCAGCGAACCGCCGCCCGCCTGCGACTTTCCCTTGACCGGCCTGACCCTGACCGGGCCGACGACGGGACTCACCGGCGTCGCCTACACCTTCGACGGCACGGCCGCCCCCGCCAACGCCACCCTGCCCATCACCCACACCTGGCAGGCGACGGGTCACGCCAGCCAGCAGCTCGTCGGCGGGGTGAACAGCAGTCGCAACTACAGTTGGGACAGCCCTGGGGACAAGGTGATTTCCCTGGAATCGGCCAACTGTGGGGCCAGCTTTGTCCGCCACCACACCATCAACATCCAGCCCCGCCCCGACCTGACCATCACCGGGGCCTGGTATGACGCGGAGCAGACGCGGCTCTACTACATCATCAAAAATATCGGCGGCAGCAATGTGGCCGCCGGGCATCAGACGCGGCTCTTTCGG
>CAYONK010000018.1:3788-16422 GCA_964405285.1 uncultured Ardenticatenaceae bacterium | reverse complement strand
ATCACGATCAAATAAGGCGCCGTCTCCAAAAACGGCTTCTCCCAATCCGTGTCAAACGGCTCTAACGCCTGCAACCACTCCATCGGCGCGCGCTCCTCATAAAAAGCGCGCTCCTCCGCCTCAGCCGCCTGGCGAATCTGCGCCTTCACCGCCGAGTCACTGACAACAGCAAAATGCCAGGGCTGCATATTCGCCCCATTCGGCGCAGTCCCGGCCGCCAGCAGACAATTCTCAATGATCTCCCGCGGAACCGGCCGATCGGAAAACATCCGCACCGTGCGCCGCCGTCGTATCTCCTCATAAAAAGTCCGCGACCGCTCAACCATCTCCCCCTCCGAATACCCCACAAACCCGGTCAACGGCACAAACTTACCCATTCGACTCATCACATCCTCCTCCGCTCCCCACCCACAACGACCAGCCACCAACCATCAACTCCCAACCGCATACTTCGCCCGCTTAATCGCCCGCTGACGCGCATCGTGGCGCAGTTCACGGCGGCGCAGCCGCAGCGACTGCGGCGTCACCTCTAGCAAATCCTCATCCCCCAGGTACTCAATCGCATCATCCAACGACAGAATACGCGGCGGGATCAGCCCATCGGTGATACCAGTCGGCGTCGCCCGATGATTGGTCAGGTGCTTCGTCTTGCAGACATTCACCACCAACTCATCCTCGCGGATATGCTCGCCGACGATCTGCCCGGCGTACACTTCATCCCCCGGCCGGACAAAAAAGGCCCCGCGCTGCTGCAAATTCACCAGGGCGTAGGCGCTGACGGTCCCGCTTTCCAACGCCACCATCGAACCTAAATCCAATGTATTGATCTCCCCGCGATACGGCTCGTAGCCGTGAAAGAGGGAATGAAAAATGCCCGTGCCCCGCGTGGCCGTCAGGAAGGGTTGGCGGAAGCCCAGCGTGCCCCGCGTCGGAACCAAAAATTCGGCGTAGACGGTGCCATCTTCACCATAGCGAATGGCGCTGGCCTGACCGCGCCGCCGCCCCAGCATTTCGCTGACTGCACCGTAATAATCGGTGTGAACCTCTAAAAACATATGCTCGATGGGTTCCAACAGCCCATCGTCACCCTCTTTGAAGATCACTTCCGGCCGGCTGACGGCAAATTCATACCCTTCGCGGCGCATCGTCTCGATGAAGATCGCCAGGTGCAACTCACCCCGGCCGGAGACGACAAAGGCGGCGGCGCTGTCTGTCTCCTGTACGCGCAGGGCGACATTGCTTTCCAGTTCGCGGGAGAGGCGATCGCGTAATTGGCGGCTGGTGACGTATTGCCCTTCGCGGCCGGCGAAGGGGCTATCATTGACGCGGAAGGTCATCCGCACCGTTGGCTCTTCGACGGTGATGGGGGGCAGCGGGCGAGGATTGTCATAGTCGGCCAGGGTGTCGCCAATGCCCACATCCGGTATCCCGGCGACGGCGACAATGTTCCCGGCCGTCACCTGCTCCACCGCCATCCGCTGTAAATCGCGGAAGAGGTAGACGTTGGTCACTTTGCCTTGCAGCAATTCCCCTTCAGCCGTGATGTGGGCGACCACCTGCCCGGCCCGCATCGTGCCGCTGGTGAGCCGGCCGATGGCGATTTTGCCCACGTAACTGCTGTACTCCAACGTCGTCACGAGCAGTTGCGTCTCGCCGTCCACGTCCACCAGCGGCGGCGGCAGGTGATTGATAATCGCGGCGAAGAGCGGCGAGAGGTCGTCGGCCAGGTCGTCGGGCGAGAGGCCCGCTTTGCCTTCCAGCGCTTTGGTGTAGATGACCGGGAAGTCGGCCTGCTCTTCGCTCGCTTCCAGGTCTATGAAGAGGTCAAAGGTGGCATTGACGGCGTAATCTGGCCGAGACATGGGGCGGTCTATCTTGTTGACGACGAGGATGACTTTGAGGCCGCGTTGGAGCGCCTGGCGCAAGACGAAGCGAGTCTGGGGCATGGGGCCTTCAACCGCGTCTACCAGGAGCAGGACGCCATCTACCATGTTGACCACCCGCTCCACCTCGCCACCAAAGTCGGCGTGGCCGGGGGTGTCTACGATGTTGATGGTGATACCGTCATAGACGATGCCGGTGTTTTTCGCCAGGATGGTGATGCCGCGTTCCCGTTCCAGGTCGTTGGAGTCGAGGATGCGTTCGGCGACTTGTTGGTTTTGGCGGAAGACGTTGGCCTGGCGCAGCATCCCATCCACCAGGGTTGTTTTGCCGTGATCCACATGGGCGATAATGGCGATGTTCCGAATGTCAGTTCTGGGTTGAATCATGTTTTGTTATCCGCTGCCTGGCTGAGACGGAGATTGGAGATGAGAGATTGCGCGAATCTCCAATCTCTCATCTCCAATCTCCATTCTCTCTTCCAGCGCAGGTTGGGTTGGTTTCCTTAAAAGTTACGCAAAAAAGGCCCGATCATGGGGATGATCGGGCGATTGGGGGCTATTGTATGGCGGGTGGGGAAATTGGGCAAACTACGGTTTGAGACCCGAAGGGTTTGGGAAACTCTTCGGGTCTGCGCCTGTTTTTTGGGAGAGGCGTTGGTGGCGGTGGGTGAGTTCGGGTTGGATGAGGCGGGCCTGGGCGGGGGGCCAGCGTTGGGTGAGGACGAGGGCGCGTTCGGTCCAGGCGAGGGCGACCGGGAGGTCTTGGTCGTGCCATTCGTAATGTTTGGCGAGTTCGACGTGGGCGGTGACGTCGTCGTAGCTGGTGGCGGCGATCTGCTGCCAGAGAGGGAGGGCTTCGGCACGACGGCCGTTCTTCTTCAACAGTCCCGCCAATTCATACAACGCCTGATGGTAGAGCGCCAGGGGCAATTCGCCCTGCGCCGCCCAGCGCAGCGTCTGTTCCGATTCGTCGAGCAAGCCGAGGCTGGCCTGCCATTTGCCCAGGCTGAAGAGGTCTATGGGGTGGTCGGCGGGGGCCGGTTGGGCGAATTGGCGCATCAGGCGGCCGGCCAGCGTGACCATCGAGACCATATCTATCTGGTTGTGGTAGAAGACGCGGCGTAGTTCTCGGGCGTCGCCGCTGCGCAGGTAGTTGGCGTAGAGGCTGGGGATGAGCCAGCCGGGCACGTCTTCGTGGGTGCGCCGCAGACCGAGCAGGCTTTCCTCCAGACTACCGAGGGCGCAGGAGCCGAGCCGCTGCCGCCAGAGGCGGCGGGCCGGGGGGAGTAGGTCCAGGTGGGGCCGCTGGCGCAAATCGGCGGGTAGGCGGTTGAGCAGGTAGCGGTTTTCCAGGAGGGGGAGGTCGAAGGAACGGCCGTTAAACGTCACCAACCCCGCCTTGCCAGCCAACAACTCGGCCAGCAGGTGGAGCATGGCCGGTTCGTCGCCATGATCGCCCAAGAAGTATTGGCGCACCACAAAGCGGTCGCCGGTCGTCCCGGCCTCAAAAAAGGCGACGCCCACCATGAAGGCGAGCGTACCAGCTCCCGCCTGGCCAGTCGTCTCCGTGTCGAGAAAGAGAACGTCGCGGAAGGCCAGGCTTTCCAGGCGCGGGTCGGCGGTGAAGCAGGCGGCCGGGGCGGGCGAATGGGCCAGCAAATCGCTCAGGCTGTCCTGCCCGTGCCGGTGGGTGAGTGGGTAGACTTTATCCAGGACGTAACAGCCGCCAACGGACGTTTCCTCCCGACGAATCCCAGGCAACAATTGCTCCAGCGGGGGTGGCTCTGAGGGAGACGGCGCGGTAAAGCGCGGCGGAGGCGGCGGTGATTTTAGCGTCCGCGTCCCCTTGCTCACGCCCAAACGGCGCAGCTTCGCCAACAATTGTTCGTCCATATGTTCTGATTGTAAAACGTCGCGGGGTGAATGGCAACTAATAAGCGGCATAATCCTGAGGCGCAAGGGAGATGATGCGCTATACTACGATTTACGATTTGGAATTGACCGGTGTCCATTGACCATTGGCAACAATATTCACAAAAAAGCAGCTAATTTATGCCTTTAACGTTTGTAGTGTTTTCCCTGCTCGGCCTGATTCTTCTGGCCAATTGGATCGTCAAGCAAAACAACAGACCTCTCAACCGCCTGTTTGATTGGTTGTTGTTTGTCGTCAATCTGCCGGTGGCGCTGCTTGGGCTGGTGGTACTGGCCGCGCCATCCGACCTGTTTGATCAACTGATGGACAGCGGGTTCCCGCTGCTGTTGGACTGGACGGCGGCCGGTTGGTTATTGGCAGGAATGGGGGTGTGGGCAACGGCCGTTTGCCTGCGACCGGTTCGTTCTCTGGCCAGCCGGTTCATGCCGCTCAAAGTAGATTCACCGATCCACACGCTGGCCCTTGTATTCAGCGGTTACCTGGTGGGCAACGCCCTGTTTTCCCTGACGCAGGGGGGTTTGGAAGAGATGGCGGCAACGGCCGTTTCCACTTCCATCTTCGACATCCTCTTCATCCAAAGCCTCTTCGCCGCCCTGGCGATCTTCGGCGTCGGACTGTACATTCGGCGCAATCCGCAAGCAGCCCGACGGCGACTTGGTCTGGTGCGGCCAACCGCGCGGCAGCTTTGGGCTGGCGTCGGCTGGATCATCATCCTGGTCATCCTGCAATCCATCGGAGGCGCCCTCTGGGCAATGATGGATAGCTCCCAGGCCGAGTTGGTAGAAAATCTCAACCGGGAACTTTTGGGAGAGATAGACACCTTCGCCGAGTGGCTCATTTTAGCGGCGGCCACTGGCTTTGGTGAAGAGGTCTTATTTCGCGGCGCGCTGCAACCCATCCTCGGCCTCGGCTTCACTTCCATTCTGTTTGCCCTGGCCCATGTCCAATACGGCATCACCCCCGTCACTGTGATCATCCTCATCATCGGCGTCGTCTTGGGTCTCATTCGCCGCCATTACAACACCAGCATCGCCATTTTCGTCCACGCCGGTTACAATTTCGTCCTGGGCATGTTCGCCCTGATCGCTCTCCAATTCGGTGATTTATTAGGCGGCTAGATGGTGCAAGCAAAGTTGGCGCATCGCCATCATCTTTGCTATACTATCGCCGCAATCGGGGCATGGCGCAGCTTGGTAGCGCGCTTCAATGGGGTTGAAGAGGTCGTGGGTTCGAATCCCGCTGCCCCGACTAGAGAAAAACGCCGCTAATTCTTTATGCGGCGTTTTCTGTTTCCAGGTAACTACGGCGCGGAGAGGAAGCGTAACACGCAAACACGGAGCAAATCATGCAAAATCAAAGCGGTGTCACGGCAAACGGCCGGGTGAAACGCTTGCAGCAGCGCATTGCCCTCGTCTTTCTCATCCTGGGGCTGTTGCTTTGCGGCATCTCTCTCGGTGCGGAGTTGTTGGGGTTGGAATTTACGCCTGGCTTTGGCATTATTCAGATGACGCAGTTGGTGATTGGCATCACCTTCCTGACGATTGGCGGATTTCTCTATCTTCGCACACTCCACCCGACAAATGCGCCCCGCTCACTCCAGGCAGACATCGGGGTGCGTCTGGCAGCGACCGGCCTGGTTTTTATCTACGCTTCCGGCTTTGCCGACGTGATAGGCATTGGCACGCACGTAGAGCCAAGTTTTGTCCGGCCATTTGTTGGGCCGCTGCAACTGGTGGGCATCTTCCTGGGCACAGTCTCCATTTTGATCGGTCTGGTTCTCTATCATACCAGCCGACGCATGGGTGGCGCTTCCTCAATGGAGTTTTTGTTGAACAATGGGAAGAAGGGGTAGAAGCTGATAACCGTCCGGCCCCTACTTTAACTATTCGAGGGTCAGTTGGAAGGGTTGGTTGAGGACAGTGAAGATGAAGGTGCTGGCCGGCGGCCGTTGGTAGCTGACAAAGAATTGCAGCGTTTGTCCCGGCGGTATCGTCCAGGGGAATGGGGGATTGGTGGAAAGCAGCAAGAACTGCGCCCCTTCGGCCGTGCGCAACGACAGGTCAGAATCTATGACGATGACCGGCTGGCCGCTTAGATTGGTGATTTGCCCCTCAAGTTGCAACGAATTTTGCTCGGCGACGATGGCTGCGTAGGTTAGCGCGATGGTGGTTTGCTGCGCCGCGCTGCCGCCCCCGGTGAAGGGGATGAGTACCTGAATTTGCGCCCCGCTACGGCTGTCGGCTACCACCCATTGCACGGTTTCGCTGTTCAGGCCGACGGGCATTTGATACCCGGCGGTGGCCATGAGGGATTGACCGGCGTTGAGGAAGCCGCTGAGGGTGGGGTAGTTACCAAGCTGGCTGGCCAGCGGATTGAGGGCGTATTGATTGCCAAAAGCATCGGTGAGGTTAAAGCGCAGGTTGGCAGTGTCAACGGCCGTTGCCCCCACATTTTCCACCTGGTAATCAATACGGAAGAAAGCGAACCCGGCCGGCGCTTCGCTGCGGCTCGGATCGTAGACCGTGCCGTTGACTGTCAGGCGTAAATCGCCCAGGAGAACCGATTCACCCAGTTCTACCGTGTTATTTTGGGTGCTGCCGGTTGTGGTGGTGTCGAGGAAACGGCCGTTTACCATCAACCGATTCTCTCCGCCATCGCCAAACAGCACCACCGTCATCCCCGGCGTCTGCTGCGTGAAAATATCCCGGTTCAGCGGCGATACCTCCTCGCGCCGGTTAAAAGCAAACGTAAACGTCAGCCCATTGTGCGTCACCAAACGCATCTCATCACCGGTATTCAAGCGATTCAGCAGCGCCTGCGTCTCCGCTGTACTCGGCAGGCCAAACACATAATTGACCACTGTGCCATATACCCAGGCGGCCGTATCCGCGCCTACCTGCGGCTGCCAAAACCCATCGCTGCCGACAACTTGCGGCTGAACGGCAAACGTCTGCCCACCAAACGTGATCGTCGCTGGCATATCCAACGTTACTGAGATTGTGTCAGAGGGGCTGACCCCAACCACAACCGGCTCACCATCCGGCAACAAAACGGCCGACGTGGGGAATGGCGTTGGTTCAACTCTGCCACCCAAAACACCGCTGCCCTGGGCAAATGAAAGCAGCATCACCACAGCAATCACACAGAGGGCCATCACGCCCAGCACCACAATGCCCACAAAAAGCGCCAGCCAGCGGTTAGCCGCCAGCCAATCCCGCAGTGAAGCAGTTGTCGTCTGGTCGTTTTGTTCCGTTTCTTGTGGCTCTGGCAACGTCATAAGGGAGGGCCTAGGGGATGATCACCGGCAAAGGGCGCGGCGCAACGCGAATGAGGATATTTGAATCGTCCCCAACAACGACCTGGCTATAGTTCAGAAATGGCACAAACACCCGCAAAGGGCCAGTCGCCAAAATCGAATCGAATCGAATCATACCAGCTTCGTTAGTATAGCCAAAAGCCAGCAGTTGGCCTGTGTTGTTGGCGTACAGGGCGACGGCCGCATCAACAATGCCCTCGGTCAACTCAGGCATGAAGTTATTGTTGCTGTCGTAATAAAGCGTCACGTTGATCGTGACCAGCCGTTGACCACCGGTTGAAGGTGTAGCCGTTGGCAGCGGCTGAATCTGAACCAGCGGCGGTGGAGCAGGTGTCAGAGTGCGGAAAAGGGCATCAAAATCAATGGGTGTCGGCGTGGGGAATACTGTCGCGTCGGCAAAGGGTGTCGGCGTGGCAGCAGGGGGCACTCCAACCCCAGGACCAGGCTGCACCGGGGCAGGCACAGAAGTCGCTGTTGAGGTGGGCGTTGGCGTCACTGCTTGCTCCGTGCAGAGCAAATCGTAGGTCTGGCGAAAAGATTCTTCGTAACGCGGTGGGTTGACCGGACCAACAACAATCGAAAGATAACCGGTGTAGGGGGCGCGAATGCTCAACAGGCTGCTGCGGTCGCCTGGCTCCCGATCATCGTTGCCTAGATTGGGCCAAAAGTCGTTGCCGTTTTGGTCCAGGAAGATCATATTGGTATCGGTGTAAGGTGAGAGGTTCAACGTTTCACAGGTGTATTCCAACCCTGCCTTCATCCATAGGCGGAAGAAATCCGTATCCTGTGCGCTGCCCAGGGTTGGGACAAAGCTCATGCTATAGACAACGCCAATGCCGATGGTGCAGGCCGTGGCCAGCGTGCTGTTGAACTCGCAGGCATCAGCGCCGGGCACAGGCGTTTGCGAGGCGGTCGGGGTTGGAAGCGCGATCTCTGTTATTTCCAGGCAATATGTCTTGCCTGTGGGGTCCGATGGGTCTTTGTTTTGGAGAAAGGCAAAGTAAAAGCCGTCGGCAGCGGCAGTGAATTCTACCTGGGAAGCCAACGTGCCAGGAGAGCCGAAATCATCATTGCTGGCGATCTCGCCGCCCTGAGGGTTGTAGACGGTCAGCATGGTGTCTACACCGGCTGACAGGTTGAGGGTGCGCACGCGGTAGCGCGAACCAGCTTTGGCGAAAAAGCGGTAGTAATCCACGTCGCCAACCGGCCAGAACGTGGCGTTGCAGATGGATGCGCCAACGCTGACGGTGAATGCCTGGGCGAAGGTGTTGTTTGGCTCGTAGGCGTCTAGCAGGATTGGGCCGCCAGGGGTAGCGGTAGGCGCAGGGGGCGAACCGGTCTCAACAATAAAAATGCGGATGCGATTGGGAAAGCCGAGGTTGGCGTTTTCCGGGTTTCGCAGTTCGATGTCGAAAAATTTAGGGGGCGGGGGGGTGTAAACAGGGTTGTTGATGATCGTGATGTTGATTGACTGGCTGGTGATGCCGGGGTTGAAGGTGAGTAAGCCGTCAGGGACGCTGTAGTCGGAGCCGGAAACGGCCGTTCCCGCAACCGCCCGGTAACTCACCCGCACCGTCGTGGTGGCAGCCTCGCTAAGTTGGACCGAGACGCTGGTCGTGCCGCTGTCGTCACGCAAACTAAGGTTCTCGCTCAGAAAAGCGACCTGGGGCACAATTTGGGCAGAAACAGCTTTAGGCGGTGCAACGAATTGTGGAAATAAGATTGAGAACGTTAGAAAAAAAGCCACCAGCCCTATAACAACGAAGGCCCGTATGACACGTTGTGAACTGGGTTGGTCCATAGTTACCTCGTCGAGGAATCGCGGGGAATAGTTCCCTTGTTCAATTCGCCGGAACTGCCTGCGCCGCGCGCCGGGCATTGCAGTTCCGGCAAACGTCCGTGCCGCCGACCCCTTCGCACAATGAAATTATAAGGAGTGTGTGGACCAATAGCAAATTTGCTGTCAATCAGGCGGGCCAATGGAAAACGCAACGGCCGTTACTTAGCCCCGCGAGCCGGGCTTTCCAACACCTCATCCACCAGGCCATATTCCTTCGCCTGCCGCGCTGTCATGTACAGGTCACGATCCGTATCTTCAGCGATTTTCTCGACTGTCTGGCCGCTGTGATGGCTCAGAATGTCGTTCAATGTGGTGCGCAAGCGCAAAATTTCTTGCGCCTGAATGGCAATGTCCGACGCCTGACCTTGCGCCCCGCCCAACGGCTGGTGCATGTGGATAGTGGCATGAGGCAGCGCGTAACGCATCCCCTTCGTGCCCGCCGTCAACAAAATCGTGCCAAAGCTGGCGGTAAACCCAACGGCGACTGTAGAGACAGGGCACTCTACCTGTTGCATGGTGTCATAGATTGCCATACCGGCGTACACCTGCCCGCCGGGGCTATTGATATACATCCGAATCGGTTTTGTCGGGTCTTCACGCGCCAGGTAAAGCAATTGAGCCACTGTCAGATTGGCGATCTGGTCATTGATCGGCGTACCGAGAATGATGATGCGCTCTTTGAGGAGCAGGGAAAAGATGTCAAACGCCCGTTCGCCACGCCCGGTCGTCTCAATGACCATCGGAACCAATGAGGTTGGTATGTGCATCGCAGTCGTCTCCTTGCGTTAAGATGCAACCTCCCGATGATTGCTCAACCATCGGGAGGTCTGATTGTTGTATCGGGGGAAGTGTAGCCGCCTTGTATAAGATTTGTGTTATTCTTCTTCGTCAGCTTCGGCGGCGTCATCAATTTCTAATGAAGCCAGGTCGGGCGCTTCGCCACGGAAGATGGCTTTGATCCGCTCGTAGGCCTTATCCATGAGGATTTCACTGCCCATCATCTGGATGCCATATTCACTTTGCATAAATTCGCGCATACTCTCTCGCAGTTCCGGGTTTTCAAACTTCTCTAGCCGCTCTTCGAGGCGTTCGTCCAGATCCTCTGGCGTGATGCGCAGCTTTTCTTCCAGGATGAATTGTTGCAAGACCAATTGCCGCTCCAGGCGTTGACCGGCCGTTACCTCATATTCATCGCGCAGATCATCTTCATCCTTATGTTGCAGGCGCAAGTAATCTTCCCACTCCCAGCCATACTCGGTCACCCGGTTCTTGAGACCTTCAACCATGTTGTCAATTTCTTTATCAATGGCAGACGGCGGGTAAACGATCGTCGCGTCTTCTAGCAGGGCGTCTACCATTTTTTCGATGAGGTCGTTTTTCATCCCTGCTTCGGCCTGCTCTTGCAAATTCTGGCGCGTGGAATCGCGCAATTCTTCTACCGACTGGTAGGAGCCTTCTTTTTGCGCCAGTTCATCATCCAACTCCGGCAAGATCCGATTCTTCACGGTGGCGATCCGGACGCTAACCCGCGCCGTGCGCCCGGCTAAATGATCATCTTCGTAATCGGCTGGGAAGACGAAGTCAAAGTTTTTCTCTTCGCCGGCCGACAGCCCAATGATGTGTTCGACAAAGGGTGTGCCGGGGAAGAGAATCTCCGGATCCATCAGCATTTCTGTATGGTCTTCATCGAAGAGGATGTCGTCGTCGTATTCATCGTCGTCGTCATAGTCATCATCGTCGTCCCATTCATCGTCGAACTCTTCGTCGTCGAGTTCCTCGTCGAACTCTTCGTCGTCGAGTTCCTCGTCGGGAGTAACGGCCGTTTCCTCTCCCTCTTCTTCCTCTTCCTCTTCGTCAAACTCGTCCGCCAGCGGCAGCAGGCGGCCCAAACCAGACAGCACCGCCACGTCACCGACTTCCACCGGCCGTTCCACCTCTTCCAATACCTGATGCCGCGCCCGAATCCGCTCCAACGCCTCGCCCAGCGCTTCTTCAGTTACCTGCGGCTCTTCAATTTCCTCGCGCAGCTCACGGTAATCGCCCAATTGCACGGCTGGCGACAGGGGGATGGTATATTTCATCACCAACGGCCGTTCCTGAATATCATCCAGGCTGGCCTGGCTGTAGATGTCCGGATTCAGCTCATCCATCATCTCTTCAAACACCGGCTGCGCCAGCTTCTCAATCGCCTCAGTGCGCAGCGTCTCTTCACCCACCCGACGCAAAATAACCTGGTAAGGGGCCTTGCCTTTGCGAAAACCGGGCACGTGTACTTCTCTGGCCAACTCACGGGCCACGTCGCGCATCGCTTTTTTTACTCTATCTTCGTCAACTTCCACCGTCACAATCAGTTGGCGTTGATCATCTTCTTCTGTATGAATCGTTAGGGACACAGGAGTACCTCTCTCAAAAAATATCGTTTTACAAAAAAAGGGCGTTGCCTGGGCAACGCTCCGAACCTTTTAAGTGGGGATGGAGGGACTTGAACCCACACGCCTTGCGGCACATGATTCTAAGTCATGCGCGTCTGCCTATTCCGCCACATCCCCGGCGAACGACGATTATACCACCGGCAGGGGCTTTGCCAAACAAGCCCGCAAAGCAGACCCGCAGGGTTTTGGGAAACCCTGCGGGTCTTGGGTGTGGGGTATTGCCTGCGGAAAACGGCCGTGTTACAGTTACCTTCACCGACCAGAAAGGCAAAGGATTTCCCCTCCCTTCGCGCCTTTGCCTCTTTGCGCCATTGCGTTAAATGCTTTTTTAGGCCCGGCAAGCGGCCAAATGGAGTCATATTATGCCCACCCTACTGGTAAAAAATGCGACAGTCCTGGTGACAATGGACCAAAACCGGCGTGAAATCGCCAACGGCGGCCTCTACGTCGTGGATAACGTTATCCAACAAGTCGGCCCAACGGCCGAACTGCCAGAAACGGCCGACACCGTGCTAGACCTGCGCGACCACGTCGTCCTACCTGGCCTGGTCAACACCCACCACCACCTCTACCAATCCCTCACCCGCGTCCTGGCCCAAGACGCCGACCTCTTCACCTGGCTCAAAACCCTCTACCCCATCTGGGCTAACCTCAGCGACGAGGCCATCTACGTCAGCACCCTCACCGGACTGGCCGAATTGGCCCTCTCCGGCTGCACCACCAGCAGCGACCACCTCTACATCTTCCCCAACGATTGCACCCTGGACAGCCAGATTCGCGCCGCCGGGGAGATTGGCGTGCGCGTCCACGCCGCGCGCGGCTCCATGTCCCTCGGCGAAAGCAAAGGGGGCCTGCCCCCCGACCGCGTCACCGAAGACGAAGCCTTCATCCTCAAAGACAGCCAACGGCTCATCGAAACCTACCACGACGCCAACCGTCACGCCATGCTGCGGGTGGTCCTGGCCCCCTGCTCCCCTTTCTCCGTCTCCCCGGCGCTGATGCGCGAATCGGCGCAGTTGGCCCGCGCCTATGGCGTGCGCCTGCACACCCACCTGGCGGAAACGTTGGAAGAGGAGGAATTCTGCCTGGCGACCTTCGGCCAACGGCCGGTGGCCTACGCCGAATCGCTCGGCTGGACAGGCGACGATGTGTGGCACGCCCACTGCGTCCACATGAGCGAGCCGGAAGTGAGCCTGTTCGGGCGCACCGGCACAGGCGTAGCCCACTGCC
>CAYONK010000018.1:0-3778 GCA_964405285.1 uncultured Ardenticatenaceae bacterium | reverse complement strand
AGGCGCTGCTGCTCCAGCGCGTCGCCCCCAATCGCTATCTCAGTGAAGCGCCGGGCGGGCGGGGCGGCTTTGGCGGCAAGCCGAATGCGCTGACGGCGCGAGAGGCGTTGGAGATCGCCACGCGGGGCGGGGCGGCTGTTTTGGGGCGAGATGACATCGGCTATCTGGCTCCGGGCATGAGCGCGGATTTCATCGCCGTGAACCTGAATCAGATCGCTTTCGCCGGGGCGGGGCATGACCCGGTGGCGGCGCTGGTCCTCTGCCAGCCGCCTGGGGTGAGTTGGTCGGTGATTAATGGGAAGGTGGTGGTGGAGCCGGATGCGGGGGGAAACGGCCGTTTAACCACCCTCGACCTCCCCGTCATTTTAGAAAAACACAACCGGATCGCGCGGGCGATGGTGCGGGGGGAATAATTGGGAATTAGAGATTAGAGATTAGAGATTGGAGATTGGGGATTGGAGATTGACCAAAGCACCAATCTCTAATCTCCTCGCCTAATACGCCCCTTTACCGCGCAGGACCACCCAGGGCGTTTTGAGCAGGATGTAGATGTCCATCCAGAGCGAGTAGTTTTGCACGTAGTAGAGGTCGTCGTCGGTGTGGAGGTGCATGGGTTTGTCGGAACGGCCGTTTACCTGCCACCAGCCCGTCATCCCTTGCGGCACAGCAAAGCGTTTGTGCTGCCACGGCTCGTACTGGTCTAGTAGCCAGGGCAACTCCGGGCGCGGCCCAACCAGACTCATCTCCCCCTTCAGCACGTTAAACAACTGCGGCAGTTCATCCAGGCTGGTGCGGCGCAACAACCGGCCGACCCCCGTCACTCGCGGATCATCCGGCTTTTTATGGATGAGAGCGCCGTCCCCATTTTCTTCGTTCACCACTTCTTGTAAATCTTCCGCTCCGTTCACCATTGACCGGAACTTATACATGGCAAAGAGACGGCCGTTTTCCCCCACCCGCATCTGCCGGAACAACACCGGACCAGACGAATCAAGCCGCACCATTAAAGCGACAAGCCCCATGAGAGGCAGCAGCAGCAGGGTAGCCCCACCCCCCAACACCAGATCAAACAAGCGCTTCGTCAACCGTTGAATCTCGTTCAGGGCCGGATCACGAAGATTGATCATCGGGATACCGCCAAAATCGTCCACCGTAGCCCGAAAAAGCGCCAGGCTGAAATAATCCGGCACTACCCGCAAGCGCACCGGCCTATTGCTCAGCGCCAGAACCAGATTATTCACCTGGCCATAAGCCCGGCGCGGCAGGGCGATCACCACGTCATCCACCCCATACACCTCCACGACATCGTACGCTGCCGAGATGTCGCCTAAGATCACCAGGTCATCTTCCCGCTGTTTCTCGACGTCGTCGTCCAGATAGCCAATCAGGTGGAGACCAGTCCAGGCGTAGCGGTTGATCATCCCACCGACCTGACGGCCTACTTCGCCCGCGCCTACAATCAGGACACGCTGCTCTATCACCGGCACGCGCACCAGGCGGAAAAAGAGGCGGGCCACCGCGCGCCAACCCAACAAGAAGATCAGATTGGTGAACACAAAGGAGAGAAAAAGCCAGCGAGAAACGTCTCGGAAGAAAAGGTAAAGCAGACCCGCCAACACCAGCGCAGCAAAACCACTGGCCAGACTGACACGCTGAAATTCATCCACTACTTTATAAATTCGTCGCGGATCGTAGACAGAAGCCATCAGATAGACAAAACCCCACAACAGGGGGACGAGCAGATAGAGAATGGTGGGGATGGCGACATCTGGCCCAACTGAAGCGATGAAAGGTAGGTTGGGCATCGCTGGCCGTTCGCGGACAGCCAACCAAAAGGCAAAATATGTAAGACCCATGTCAAGCGACATGGACAGAATGGTGAAATTCACCCCGAAACGCCGGAGCATAAACTCCCTCTCGTAACTTATCTGCTTGTTTAATGGCTTATGCGTTGTTTTATCTGGCGTGTTTGCCTATGCCAGACAAGATTCTAATCAAAACGGCCGAAATTGCCCAATTTTTCACAAACCTGCGTCGTCAATCGGCCAACAGCGTATCTAACCGCTCGGCCACGTCGCGCAGCGAGCGGCATACCGCATAGGCCAAATCAAAGTTGGCTGACCCGGTATAGCCATGCGGGACTGCCACAACCCTCAGCCCGGCCGCGACAGCCGCCCGGCAGCCCGGCGGCGAGTCCTCTAACGCCAAGCACTCGACTGGCGCTACACCCAATCGTTCCGTCGCCAGAAGGTAAATATCCGGGGCGGGTTTGCCTTCGGCCACCTCATCCCCGCCAGCGATGGCCCGGCAGGCGGGCAGCAAGCCAATACGCTCTAAAATCTCTTCCGCCTGGGCGCGCGGGCTGGAAGTCGCCACCCCCCAACGCAGACCGCGACGAGCAATCTCCGCCTGCAATTCCAACAATCCCGGCATGATTGGCACGCCCTCGGCGCGAATGTCAGCAAACTGCGCCGTCTTTTGCGCCGCCAGCGTCTCCGGCGTATAGGGGATGGAGTGTTCGGCCAACACCATCCGGGCGCTTTCCAGCGTGCGGTGGCCGATCATCCGCAAATACAAATCGTCAGAGAGCGCCTGTCCATGCTCCGTCAACACCTGCTCCCAGGCGCGACGCGACAGCGGCTCCGTGTCCACCATCAACCCATCCATATCAAAAATAATCGTCGTTCGCATGATCAATGGTCAATTGCTAATGGTCAATTGTCAATGGTCAACGTGGAGCGCTCCTCCGTTGACCATTGACAATTAACAATTGACAATTGACTATTCCTCCTCGTCCATCGGGCGTAAGTAAAACCTTAGCTGCACCCGCCCCAGGCCGATCTGGTCGCCATCTTGCAGGGGGGCGGGGGCGAGGCCGAGGCGGTGGTAGTTGTGGAATGTGCCTTCAGCGCTGCCTTCGTCATAGAGCCAGTAGGCGTCGTTTTGGCGAATAATGCGGGCGTGCAGCCGGGAGACGCTGGGGTCGGGGAAGATGAGGTCGGCGATGTCTCCGTCTCGCCCCAAACTTACGTTATCTGCCAGCAGGGCCATCGAACCAATCCGGCCAGCTTCACCGGACCAGGGCTGCAAGTAGGCTACCAGCGGGGTTGCGTCGGGCGCCTCATCTTGGGGCGGCTCGATGATTGGCTCGGCAATGGGTTCTGGCGTGGCGCGTTGGCGTTGGCGGCGGCACCAGTGCCACCAGAGCAGGGCGAGCAGGGCGGCGAAGAGCAGCCAGGGCCAGGGTTGCTGGAGCGGGTTGAGCGAATCTGGGATGTCTGGCAAGACGGTCGCTGGTTCCGGCGTGGGCGTGGGGGATGGCTCCGGGGTGGGGGTGGGAGGCAACGGCCGTTCCTCCACCACCTGCACCGTCACCGGCTCGCTGGCAGCGGCAAAGCCAAAGTCGTCCAGCAGTTCAGCCAGCAAGATGTAGTCGCCCGCCGCCGCACCTTGCACGTCCCACTCCAGGCGCAGTTGGCCTCGTTCGTCGGGGGTCAGGGAGTCAGGCGGGGGTTGCAGACGGCCGTTTACCCACCAGGAAAACGCCTGGATGTCGCGCGGTTTACCATCCGGCCAGGCAATATGAAGCGGCAGCAGTTGGCGGCCTGGCTGCAATTCAGTCAACGGGCTGTCGTGGGTCGCCCCGACGCGGCGCAGCGTCAGGCCTGGCGGGCGGATTTCCAGCGTAGGCGGATCCAAAACCAATTCCAGCCAGGTCAACGCGGTCGCTTCGCCCCGCGCCAGGGCCAACGGGTAGCGCCCGCCGCGCCGCAGCAGC
>CAYONK010000017.1:0-18765 GCA_964405285.1 uncultured Ardenticatenaceae bacterium | reverse complement strand
ACGCCTTCCACCTGCCCCGCTCTTTGCAGCGCGCCATCAAGCAAGGGAGATTTACCATTCGGCGAGACAGCGCCTTTGCTGCGGTGATTCGCGCCTGCGCCGCCCCGGCAGTCGGGCGGGAAGAAACCTGGATCAATCAGGACATCGTCGAAGCGTATGAATTGTTGCACCGGCTGGGGCACGCGCATTCTGTGGAGGCGTGGCGCGATGGAAAGTTGGTCGGCGGGTTGTATGGCGTCAGCCTGGGCGCTCTTTTTGCCGGGGAGAGCATGTTTTCCTACGAGCGCGATGCCAGCAAGGTGGCTCTGGCCCACCTGGTGGAGCATTTACGCGCCAGAGGATTTGTTTTGCTTGACGTGCAATACCAGACCGATCACCTGCGACGCTTCGGTGCTGTCGAAATCCCCAACGCTGATTACCAACGCCTTTTGGCCCGCGCCCTGCGCGTTCACGCCAAATTTTAATTGTCAATTGATAATTGACAATTGACAGTTGACAATGGTCAATTTATTTGGGAGTTAGAGAAGATGACAGAGAAAAAACCATTACTAGATGTTAACGACGTACGCTTTTTTAGCGGCCGTTCCAACGTGCCATTGGCCGAATCGATCACCAGTTACCTGGGTGTGCCTTTGGAGCCGACCCACTTTTCCAAATTCAGTAACGACAACCTGTTCATCCAACTGGGGGCCAGCGTGCGCGGTCGGATCGTCTATGTTGTGCAATCGCTCACGCCGCCGGTAAGCGATCACCTGCTCGGTTTGCTGATGATGTGCGACATCGCCAAAAGCGCCGGCGCGTCGGAGGTCCACGCTGTCATCCCCTACTTTTCCTACGCCCGCTCCGACAAGAAAAACGCGCCGCGTATCTCCATCACCGCTCGTCTTATTGCCGACCTGCTGACGACGGCCGGGGCCACCCACATCATGACCATGACCCTTCATTCTGCCCAGGTACATGGCTTCTTCAGCGTCCCGGCCGATCCGCTAACAGCTCGCACCCTTTTCACCAACTACCTGATGGGGGTTGGTTTTGATCCGAAGGAGACAGTCGTTGTGTCGCCGGACATGGGGCGGGCGGAATCGGCCGCGCGCTTTGCCAGCAGCCTTAATTTACCGGTGGCGACGGCCAGTAAAACGCGCATCTCTGATACGAAGGTGGAGATTGGCGGCCTGATCCGACGGCAAGTGCGGGGCTTTAAACATGCCCTGGTCTATGATGACGAAATCGCCACCGGCGGCTCGGTGGTAGGGTTGAGTAAGATGTTGGTGGAGAGCGGTATTGAGCGCATCCGCCTCATCTGTACGCATGGCCTTTTCTTGGGCAATGCCCTGGAGCGGATGGCGGCCATCCCACAGATTGAGGAGATTATCACGACGGATACGGTGTATTTGCCGGAAGAGAAACGGCCGTCTAACCTGCGCGTTCTTTCTGTTGCCTCCATTTTTGGCGAGGCGATTTATCGGAATTACACTCATCAATCTATCAACGAACTGTTCACCTTTGGTGACGATCCGGAACATTTGGAGGACATGTGAGCGAGACAACTGATAATTTTTCGATGTCGTATATTGATAGTTGTGATCAGCTAACCCTGCTGTGCATCCATGGCTTTCCCCTGAGCAGCGGTATGTGGGAGCCGCAGGTGGAGGACTTGGGCAACTATGCGCGGGTGATCGCCCCTGATTTGCGCGGCCACGGCCGTTCGGACGTGACGCCCGCTCCCTATTCTGTTGGTCAACTGGCCGACGATTGCCTGGATTTGCTCGATTTTCTTGGCGTGTTTCGCCCGGTGGTGCTGTGTGGGCATTCGATGGGCGGTTACGTGGCCTTCGAGTTCTTCCGGCGCTATCCGGATCGGGTGGCCGGTTTGATCCTGGCGGCGACAAAAGCGAAAGCGGACACGCCGGAGGGGAAAGCCGGCCGGGATGCGGCGGTGGCTAAAGCGCGACAGGAAGGCACAACGGCCGTTGCCGCCGATATGCTGCCCAAGCTCCTGGCACCGCAAACCTACGACGACGACCCGGAACTGGTTGAATTTGTCCAGGAAATGATGGACGAAACCTCGTTAGAGGGCATGGTCGGCGCGTTGCAAGCGATGAAAGAGCGTCCCGACTCGCTGGAAACCCTGGCGGCGATTGACGTGCCCACCCTGATCATCCACGGCGCAGATGACCGGCTTATCCCCCTGGCCGAAGCGCAGGCGATGAAAGCGGCCTGCCGCAGCGCCGAACTGGTGGTGATCCCGGACGCCGGCCACCTGCCGAACCTGGAGCAAATTGACGACTTCAACGACGCTGTGATGAATTTTTTGGAATCTTTGTTGGGTCACAACCCCGCCCATATGCACTAGTTAGCGCCCACGCCTAAAGTGTGGACTTCTGAAAATCGGAGACTGGAGATTGGCGATTGTCAATCTCCAGTCTCCCATCCCCCACGTCAGTTTACCTGACGCCCCCCTTTCAACTGCGCCTGGAGTTGTTCCAGTTCCTCTAGCTTCCCAGCGGCGAGTAGCTGCGCTTGTTCCGGCCAGGTGGTTGGGTCTGCTAGTTGAAATTGAGGACCGGCGGCGTCTAATAGGGTGCGCAACAGATCGGCTTCGCTGTCGGCTAACTTTTGGTAGCTGCTAATGCCAGCTTCTTGCAGCAAATCGGCGATTTTCGGACCGATCCCTTCGACTTTTGTCAGGTCCTCTGCCACCTCGTGGTGGGTGTCGTGGGTGTCGTGGCCGTGGTCGTGGGCTGATTCGGAGGGGTCTGAGGGGAGAACGGCCGTTTGCGACAGCGTAAATCCTGATGGCATTGCTGTTGCGGTAGGATGATGCCGCTCGAAGTAGGTTCGCTGTGTCAAATCTTCCTCACTGGCCTGGCGGAACCAGAGCAAAAATGCCACCAGCGCGAACAGGCCAAGCAGGAACAACATCCAACCAGCAGTGTTGCCGGCCTGGATTTGTAAAAAAATGGTCAGGCTATATGCAGGCTGCAAACTCATCACAAAACTCTCCTGATTTTTGGGGAATAGGGCCTGGCAGATTTTCAACACCTGTCAGGTCTGAGAATCATACCACATTCAATTTTCAATGGCGCATGGTTTGCCCAAACCAGCCAGAATCCAACAATCCAATCCCTGTTCTAACCACGCCTGCGCGTCTACCCAGGTGATGCCAATCAAAAAATCCCAATGCAGATGGTTGCCGGTGGAGAGTCCCGTTGTGCCAACCCCGCCGAGCAATTCGCCCGCGCCCACCATCTGCCCCGGCTCGACAAAAATGTCGCTCAGGTGGTAATAACCGGAGTAAACCCCCAGGCCATGATCCAGAATGACAGCGCCACCGCGCACGTAGAGGAACTCGGCCACCACCACTTCTCCGGCGGCTGGAGCCACCACCGGCGTGCCCCCATAGGCGCTGAAGTCTACTCCCTCGTGGTAGCGGTTATATGGCCCGCCGTTGACAGAGCGCCGCGCCCCAAATGGGGCGGTGATGCTCAGATAATCGCGGATGGGCAGTTTGAAGGGGGCGTCCCAATAGGGTTCTGGCGAAACCTGCGCCCAAATCTCGCGCAGCCGGGCGCGTTCGGCGTCTATGGCTGCCTGGTCAATTTGCGCCGCTGCGCCGGTGAAGGTGACTTCCTGGTAAATCCATTCGTTCGGGTCGAAGAAACGCCAGGGCTGCACCCAAAGTGGCCCGCCATCTGCCTGGATGCGTAGCTCTGGCGCGCCACTGCCGTAAAACGCCCCCGTGCCGATGAGACCGACGCGGTAGGGGCCTTCGCCATTGACGATGAAGGGCGCGGTGTTGAGGCTGGCGCTGATGACGCTGCCCGGTCGCACTTCGGCGCGGAAGGCGAGCGCCTCGCCCGGCCGGGCGACTGTTTGGGACAGTTCCAGGGTGAAGAATCCGGCCGGTAGATCGCGCGGTGGTTCAGTCCCGCCGGGTAAGAAGATGGGCTGATTGAACAGTGGATGGTATGGATGGGGCAATCCGGCTTGCCAGGCGACGTGCCAGGGTGAGGTTTGTTGGCGAACGGCCAGGGCCAGCAGCCCGCCCCCGTCGCTGCGCAGCAAACGGCCGTTTTGCGCCACGCTATCCGGGGGGAGGACAACGGCCGTTCCAATCACTGGCTGGCGCTGCCGGTTCAGGTGGGGATTGGCTCCTTGCACGTCTGCGCCGTAGCGGGCAGCCAGCGCCGCCCAGGTATCGCCGGGCAGGATGGTGTGGGTGGGGGAAACGGCCGTTTCCTGCGCTTCCACCGAACGCTGCCCCACGCTCCACAGCCCCAGCAAAGCCAGCGCCAGGGTGAACAAGACCGCAACGTGACGAACGCTTGCCATCTGCCTGATATTACCCTACCCCTGGCGCAATGCAAAGACGAGATGCGGTCGCTTAACCAGTCAAAGTTTGTTAGACTTGCGCCAACAGGAACGAAGATTGAGGACTAGAATAGAGACTGGAGATTGGAGATTGAATCAGTCTGCAATCTGCAATCTCCAATCTCCAATCTCCAATCTCCTGTAGCTTATTTGATCCGCGTTCCATGACAGAAGGAGGCAAACAATGAAGATTAGTTTTGGCACAGATGGTTGGCGGGCGCGGATTGGCGACGCCTATACCTTTGACAATGTGCGCCGGGCGGCGCAGGGCTTTGCCGCGTTCATGCAAGCCACCGGCCGGGCAGATGCGGGGGTGGTGATCGGTCACGACCGCCGTTTTCAGGCGGAATACTTTGCTGAAGCAGCCGCCGAAGTGTTGGCGGGCAATGGCATCCACGTCTGGCTGACGGCCGGCGCGACACCGACGCCAGCCATCTCGTATGCGGTGGTGGCGAAAAAGGCGGGCGGGGCGATCAACATCACCGCCAGCCATAACCCATTCTGGGATTGCGGTTTTAAAGTGCGCGACCCACAAGGTGGGGCGATCCCTCCGGCCGATTTAGCGAAGATTGAAGGGTTGATACCGGATGGGGTAACGGCCGTTTCCCGCCTAAAACTCGACGACGCCCGCAGCGACGGTCTGGTGGAACGCCTGGACGTCGCGCCGATTTATGAAGCGCAGATCAAACGGCTGGTAGACCTGGAACCGCTCAAGCAGGCAGGCTTCACCGTTGCCTACGACGCGATGTGGGGCAACGGGTCTGGCTGGTTTAACCATCTATTGGATGGCGGCCAAACCCGCGTTCATCAGATTCATGGCGAGCGCAACCCGATTTACCCACATATGACCCGCCCCGAACCTATTCCGCCTAACGTGGATCATGGGCTGGCGTTTGCCCGTGAATTGGGCGCGGACGTGACAATCATCAATGATGGGGATGCGGACCGGGTGGGCTTTGGCGATGAAAACGGCCGTTTTCTCGACCAACTGCGCGTCTATGGCCTCATGGGTTACTACTTCCTAGAGGTGCGCGGCCAACGCGGCCCCATCGTCAAAACCATCTCCACCACCAAAATGCTCAACAAACTGGGCCAGCGTTATGGCGTGCCCGTCCACGAAACCGGCGTCGGCTTCAAATACATCGCCCCCAAAATGGTCGAAGTAGATGCGATGATCGGCGGCGAAGAGAGTGGTGGCTATGCTTTCCAGGGGCATGTGCCAGAACGCGATGGTATCCTGGCCGGGTTGTACTTCCTGGATATGATGGTCCAGACCGGCAAAAAACCCTCTCAGCTGCTCGACGCCCTCTTTGAACTGGTTGGCCCCCATTATTACGACCGCATAGACAGCCGCTTTGAAGCGGAGCGCAAGCCGGAAATCCTGGCCCGCGTGGCTGCGGCTCGGCCGGCGACCATTGGCGGCCTAAAAGTGACCGACATCGTGACGGTAGACGGCCACCAATTCATCATGGAAGATGGCGGCTGGCTGCTGGTGCGCTTTAGCGGCACAGAGCCGGTCATCCGCGTTTACTGCGAGACCACCCACGAAGATCGCGTCCCGGAAATTCTCGAAGATGGGATGCGGCTTGCCGGGCTGCGCTAGAGTATAATTCGAGAATTATCTGGTTTGTTGGAGATTAGAGAGTTAGCAGATCGAAAAATCAGCCATTGATCCGCAGATTTTGCAGATTGAACCAGAAAAATCTGCAAAATCTGCGCCAATCTGCGGATCAGTTTTTAATCTCCAACTTCCAATCCCCAGTCTCTCCACAGACATTAGAGCGAGGCAGATTGGACGAGAAAGCATTTCAAGATTATTATTCGGATGATTTGAGCTATTGTTATGGTTGCGGCCGGTTGAACCCTGACGGCTTACAGATTAAAACCTATTGGGACGGTGAAGAATCTGTCACCCGTTATCGGCCTCGTCCGGCGCATATGGCTGTGCCCGGTTTTGTCTATGGGGGCCTGATCGCCTCTCTGATTGATTGCCACGGCACAGGCACGGCAGCGGCGGCGATGTATCGGGCCGAAGGGCGGGCGATGGACAGCGAACCCGGCTTGCGCTTTCTGACGGCTTCGCTGCACGTAGATTACCTGAAGCCGACGCCGCTTGATGGCGAGCTGGAGATTCGTGGTCGGGTGAAAGAGATAAAGGGGCGAAAAGTCGTCGTAACCGCTTCGTTGTTGGCCGGGGGCGTGGAATGCGCTCGCGGTGAAGTTGTGGCCGTTATGGTTCCAGCGGAATTTTTGGAGGTGATGCGCCAGCGGAATGACCGAGCCGATTGATACCTCTCTGATAGTGCGTATCAAAGTAGGCCACCAGCCGCGCTATCTTTTGGCGCTGCTATGGGTAGGCCTGATTCTGCTTGGCTTGATCTTGGCCGCGCCGGACGCCAGCCCGATAGTTTATTTTTTGGTCGCGTCGTTGGGAGCGGGCATCGCCACCTTTGCCTTTTTGGTGATGCCGCAGTTCAATTATCTGGAATTGCATCGCAATGGATTTGTGCTTCGGCATTTTCGTGTAACCAGCAACTATCGCTGGCAAGACGTGCGCGAAGTCAAGGCGTTCGAGTGGCAGAGCCGGGAGATGATCGGCGTGAATCTGGCGGCTCACTTGCCCGTGAAACAGCGGGCGGAGAACCAAAAGAAGTGGGGGTGGGATCTGGTCCTGACTTCTCATTATGAGCTGGCTCCGCAGGAAATCGTCAACATGATGAATGAATACCGCACAGGCAGTGCTGTTTGGGGGTCTGGCAGGTGAGCTGATCCCTTTCGTCCGTGACGCAGAAGATGGAATTTGTAGATACGCATTGTCACCTCGATATGCCCCAATTTGCTGAAGATCGCCCGGCTATGTTGGCGCGGGCGGCTGCGGCCGGCGTGGGGCAGATGGTGGTTCCGGCGATAGATTTGAAAAATATAACGGCCGTTCTCCACCTCGCCGCCACCCAGTCCCCCATTTACGCCGCTGTTGGCATTCACCCCAATTCCACCGGCGACTGGCAGGAGGCGTGGCTGGCAGACGTGCGCCAGGCAGCCGCCCGACCCAAGGTGGTTGCTATCGGGGAAATTGGCCTGGATTATTATTGGGACAACTCGCCGAAGCCGATACAGCAGGCGGCGTTTGCCGCCCAAATAGCTCTGGCAGCCGAGTTGGACCTGCCCGTTATCATCCACAACCGGGAAGCTGCCGCCGACGTCTTGCGCCTGTTGGCTGAGTCTCCTTTGGCGGGGCGGGAAGCGCCGGGCGTTTTACACTCTTTTTCGGCCGATTGGGCGGCCGCCGAGATGGCGCTTGAGCTGGGTTTTTATCTTGGCTTTACCGGTCCGGTGACGTATAAAAAGGCAGACGAACTGCGCGAGGTGGCCCGGCGGGCGCCTTTGGAGCGAATTTTAATCGAGACAGACGCGCCTTATCTGACGCCGCACCCTTTTCGGGGTAAACGCAATGAACCGGCCTACGTCCCTCTGGTGGCGGAAGGGATTGCCGCGGTGAAAGGTGTGGAAACGGCCGTTGTCGCCCGCCAAACCACTGCCAACGCCCGCCGACTTTTCCGCCTGCCCCCCCTGTCATGAGCAACCAACCGGACCTCTCTATCCTCATTGTCAATTGGAACGTCAGAGCGCTGCTACACGACTGCCTGACCTCCATTGATCAGAACCGGGGCGGGCTGCGCCTGGAAGTCATTGTCGTGGACAGCGGCTCCGTTGATGAGAGCGCCGCGATGGTCAGCGCCGAATTCCCCTGGGTGCGGCTCATTGCCTGCCAGGAAAACGTCGGATTTGCCAGGGGGAACAATTTGGCCATTGCGCAGGCGAACGGCCGTTATATACTACTACTCAACCCAGACACCGTTGTCTTGCAAGATGCGCTGGCAACGATGGTGACTTATCTGGAAAATCAGCCAGACGTCGGCATCGTTGGGGCGCAATTGCTCAACAGTGATGGCACAATCCAATCATCGCGGCGGCGGTTTCCTACACTGGCCACCGCTTTTTTCGAGAGTACCTGGCTGGAACCGGTCGCTCCGGCCTGGCTGTTAGAGCGCTATTACGTGGCCGACATGCCGCCCGATCAGACAGCCGAGGCGGATTGGCTGGTTGGGGCTTGTCTGATGACCCGCCGCGCTGTCCTGGCGCAAGTGGGCGGCCTGGATGAAGCCTACTTTATGTATTCGGAAGAGTTGGATTGGTGTCGCCGCATTAAAGATGCCGGTTGGCGGATTGTCTATCTACCGGCGGCGCAGATCATCCATTACGTAGGTAAAAGCAGCGAGCAGGCGGTGGTGGCCCGACACATCAATTTTCAGCGGGCCAAATTGCGTTATTTTCGGAAGTATCACGGCCGTTTTCCGGCCGCCGTACTCCGTTTATTTTTATGGCTGACTTATTTATGGCAGCTCATTGTGGAGAGTATGAAGGGTCTGCTGGGGCATAAACGGCCGTTGCGCCAGCAGCGCGTTCGGGCATATTGGGCCGTTTTGCGGTCCGGTTTACGCCCGGCCGGTTATTAAAGTCTCCGTCGGTCGGGGCTGTTATGGATGAAGAGGTATTGGATGAAGACCAAGAAGATCACCGTTGAACTCCCAGAACAGATTTACACAGATTTATCGCACATTGCCGAAGCATCTGGCTGGTCATTGGACCAAGTCGTGCTGCAAACCATCAAGACAGGTTTGCCACCTTCATTGGCCAAAGTGCCTCAAGCGTTTCATCAGGAATTACTGGCCCTCAACGCGCTCAGCGATATGGACCTCATGCGCGTCGCCGACGGTCATTGGCCCCCGCCTGCCCGGCAGGACGCCATGCACACCAGGGCAGATTTTGCCACGCTGCGGCGCACCTACGCGCTCTCCTTGCTGCGTTGGCGCGGTCATCCCGTGCCAGGTGGCTACGACGCTTATGTTGCGTAGGCCCGTGGACCGTACGCCGTAAGCCGTAAGCCGTTACCGTTATGGCTTACGGCTTCCTCTGTTGTCATGAAAATTGGCTTGGTCACGGGTGAATTTCCCCCGATGGAAGGTGGGGTGGGTGCATTCACCCAAGAGTTGGGGCGGGCGTTAGCCGATCAGGGCCACACTGTTCACGTTATCACCGATCGGCAGGCGCGACCGGCGGGCAACGGAAGGCGCTGGCGCGATTTGTTGGAACCGGTAGACCTCGGTTTTGCCCGGTTGCATCCTGTCGTGAAAAAATGGCGCTGGCCGGCGCTCTGGAGCATCGCTGACCTGGTGATGCGTTATGAGCTGGATGTGGTTAACTTGCAATACCAGGCGGCGGCCTACGACATGCGTAGCCCGGCCATTAATTGGCTCCCCTGGCGCTTGAAGGGTGTGGTGAAAACGGCCGTTACCTTCCATGATTTGCGCGTCCCATACCTGTTTCCAAAGGCGGGGCGGCTGCGAGAAACGGCCGTTGCCTTCATGGCGCGTCAGGCCCATAGCGTCATCGTCACCAATCAGGCCGATTATGACGCGATGGCTGCCCGCGTTACCACCCCGCTGCGCCAGATACCCATCGGCAGCAACATCAGCACCTACACCCCCCAGCCCAGAGAAATCGAGGAAGCTCGCGCCCTGCTCGGCTTGAAACCGTCTGACCAGTTATTGGGCTACTTCGGCTTTCTCAACGAGAGCAAAGGCGCGGATACCTTGCTGCACGCCCTGGCCGGACTGGACAAGCGGCATCATCTCGTTTTCATCGGCGGTCAAACCGGCAGCAGCGATCCGGCCAACAACCAATCCTTCCTGGCGCAACTGCGGCAGTTAATCGCCAGCCTGGGGCTGGTGGAGCGCGTACATTGGACCGGTTTCCAGCCAGACGTTCGTGTCTCTACCTTTCTCCACGCCGCCGACTTGATGGTGATGCCTTACCGCGATGGCGTCTCGCTGCGGCGCGGGACGTTGATGGCTGTGTTGGCCCACGGACGGCCGTTGCTCACCACCTATCCTACTGCGCCTACGCCGGACCTGGTTCATGGCGAAAATGTCTGGCTGGTTCCGCCGGATGACCCATCTGCTCTCCAGTCGGCCGCCCAAAACTTGCTGGCCGACCCGGAATGGCGCGCCCGGCTGGGCCAGAATGCCGCCCGGCTGGCCGATTGTTTTACCTGGGACAAAATTGCGCGAGAAACGGCCGTTTTCTTCACCAGCTTGCGCCAAAATTGACGGCCGGATAGGATTTCGTTCCTATTGGCCCCGTCAGATCAGGGTCGGTGCTTCCCTTTTGCGGAACTTTATGTTATCTTCTGCATAAGAGCGTGAAATGGCCTGCTTCAAAAGAGGCGCTGGCTCTGTTATAATACGAGGAAAAGTGAAACCGTTGGTTTCGCCAGAGATGTAAGGAGGCATTATGCGCCGGTTATTATTACCCCTGATTATTCTTTTGCTCCTGACTGCTTGCGCCAACAATGGCGAAGCTATCCCATTACCATTGCCTGACATTCTCGACACCAGCAATGACGAAAGCCAGCCACAACCGCCACCAGCCCCAGTGGTCCAAGTAACGCCCACGCCTCCCCTGCCGCCAACCTTCACGCCAGACCCGATGGGGCACCAGGGCCATCTGTACCTTTTACCGGTTTCCGGGGCCGACGGCCGTTTACAATACGTCCACGTCGTCCGGCCTGGTGATACGCTGTCTAGCCTGAGCAAGCTGTATGGCGTCAGCCTGGACAATATGGCCCGCGCCAACAACATCACCGACGAAAACCTGATTCGCGTCGGCGCAGTCCTGGTAGTTCCGCTGTTTGGAGACTAGAAAGTGTCGGGCAAACACCCGAAATAAAAAATCCCGCTTCGAGCGGGATTTTTTGTGTCCATTGCTGTTAATTGTTGGTAATCATCGCCTCGGCGAAGAATTCCGTTTTCATCTCTTCTTCAGGCGATTCTTCGTCCTGGTGGCGTAAGACAATCTTGTCGTCGGCGACGTCTAACACAACCGCGTCCCCTTCCCTGAACCGACCGGAGAGGACCGCGTCCGATAACAAGTCCTCGACCTCGGTTTGAATCAGACGGCGTAACGGCCGTGCGCCAAATTCCGCGTCGTAGCCGTGTCGGCCCAACCAGTCCCGCGCTTCATCCGTCACCACCAGTTGCAGTTCATGTTCCACCAGGCGCTCATTCACCTCTTTCAAGATGATATTCACGATGTGCCGGATGTCAGCCTGCGATAGCTGGCGGAAGACAATGATGCTGTCCACCCGATTGATGAATTCCGGCCGGAACTGACGCTTCAACTCGTCCGTCAGCGTCTTGCGCATCTCGGCATATTGCGCTTTTTCCTCAGTCACCTCGTCCCGCTGGAAAGCAAACCCCAGGTTCGGCCCCCGCTTAATCGTATCCGCCCCGACATTCGAGGTCATGATAATGATCGTATTGCGGAAGTTCACTTTCTGCCCCTTCGCATCGGACAGATGGCCCTCTTCCATAATTTGCAGCAGCAAGTTAAACGCTTCCGGATGCGCTTTTTCAATTTCGTCAAAGACGACGATGGAGTAGGGCCGCCGCCGAACCGCTTCGGTCAATTGGCCCGCATCTTCGTAGCCTACATAACCGGGTGGCGAACCGACCAGGCGAGCCACATTGTGCCGCTCCATGAACTCCGACATATCCAACTGCACCAGGGCATCTTCGCTGCCAAAGAGGAAATTGGCCAGGGCCTTCGTCAGTTCTGTCTTGCCCACGCCCGTCGGGCCTAAGAAGATGAAAGAACCGATAGGCCGTTGGGGGTCTTTTAGCCCGGCGCGCGCCCGGCGTACCGCTTTGGAGATGGCCTGAATCGCCTCTTCTTGCCCGACGATGTTCTTGCGCAGTTCTTCCTCCATACGGAGCAATCGCGCCGATTCTTGCTCGGTAAACTGGTATACCGGGATACCGGTCCACATCGAGAGGACTTCAGCGATGTCTTCGGCCGTGACGTTGACACCCTGACCTGGAGTAGAGGCTGCGCGCATGTTATCCAGGCGCATCTGCACCTCTTTCTCTCGCTTTGTCCAATCGTTGGCTTCGTTATGGCGACCTTCTTCGATGGCCAGTTCGCGCTCTTCGCGTATATCGCGCAATTCATCATAGGCGATTTGGATGTCGGCCGGCTGCGGCATCCGATACATGCGGACCCGCGAGGCGCTTTCGTCAATCAGGTCAATCGCCTTATCAGGCAAAAAGCGCTCGGTAACGTAGCGGGTCGAAAGGTTAACGGCCGCTTCAATCGCTTCTTCTGTGATGTACAGATTGTGATGTGACTCATAAGCGCCTTTAATGCCCTGCAAAATCTGAATCGTCTCTTCAGAAGATGGCTCATCTACCCGAATGGGTTGGAAGCGGCGCTCTAAGGCGGCGTCACTTTCAATATACTTACGATACTCTTCCAATGTCGTGGCTCCAATACATTGCAACTCGCCACGCGCCAGGGAAGGTTTCAGGATGTTGGCAGCGTCTACTGAACTGCCGGCCGAACCCGCGCCCACCAACATATGCACTTCGTCAATGAAGAGGATCGAGTCGCTGGACTTCAACTCCTCTATGACGCGCTTCAGCCGCTCTTCAAACTGGCCGCGATACATCGTACCGGCTACCAGACTGCCTACGTCTAGCTGCAAGACGCGCTTGTTATGCAAAATTTCCGGCACACGCCCATCCACAATGCGTTGAGCCAGCCCTTCGATAATGGCCGTTTTACCCACGCCAGGTTCGCCAATCAGCGCCGGGTTATTCTTTGTGCGCCGGGCCAAAATCTGGATAACGCGCTCAATCTCCGTGCTACGGCCGATAACCGGGTCCAACTTGCCCTCTTCCGCCAGGGCGGTGAGGTCTGTGGCCAGTTGGTCCACCATCGGGGTTTTGCTTTTTTCTTTCTTCGCGCGGCGCGAAGGTTGTGGTTCGGGGCCGCCGGCCGTCACCGGGCTTTCTTTCAGCATTTGCTTGGTCTGGCGGCGTATTTGCTCCGCGCTGATACCAAATTTACGCAGCACATCAATAGCCACGCCCTCATTCTGGCGCGCCATGCCCAGGAGGAGATGTTCAGTGCTGATGTAATGCTGTCCCATGCGGCGGGCTTCATCTACCGCCAATTCCAGCAATCGCTTGGTGCTGGGCGAAAGTTCGATTTTGGTGAAGGGGGTTCGGGTGCTGGGGCCGCTGGAAAGGCGTTCGACCATCGCCTGGACTCGGACAACATCCAATCCCAGGTCTCGCAGAACTCTACCGGCCACGCCACCTTCCTCGCGCAGAAGGCCGATCAGAACATGTTCGCTGCCGATGTAGCTATGATTCAGCCGCTCAGCTTCTTCTTGCGCCAGGCTAAGAACGCGACGGGCGCGTTGCGTAAATCGTTCCCAATTTTTGGAGTTCACCCTGTTTTACCTCGAATGCCCTGAAAGCGGCAGGTTATGAATGAGCTTAGACGGAACTGGCAAGGGCCATATCTGTTTCCAGATAATCGGCCGAAGCAACCTGTTTCAGGCTCAACCCAAGTTGTCGCTGTTCAGGATCAATACGGATGATACGGACTGTAACCTCCTGCGCTGGTTTAACGACTTCACGCGGGTGGTTAACGTGATCTTCGGCTAGTTCGGAGATGTGGATGAGTCCTTCAAGTTCGTACTCATCGTGTAACCTGGCGAAGGCGCCAAACTTTGTCAATTTTGTAATTGTTGCCGTGCCTAGCTGACCAACGTGGTAATGCTCTTTTACCAGAGACCAGGGGTCGGCTTCCAGGCGTTTAACGCTAAGAGCCAAACGTTGTCGTTCCTGGTCTACTTTTAAGACATACACGCTTACGATGTCGCCAACAGTCAGCTTTTCGGCAGGATTGTTGATTCGTTTCCAGCTTAATTCAGAGAGGTGAACCAAGCCCTCGACGCCGCCGATGTCAATGAACGCGCCAAAGTCGGCCAGATTGACGACGCGCCCTTCATGGACTTCCCCTTCCTGAATGGTATCCAACAGTTCGGTTCGGCGGGCATCACGAATTTCTTGGGCGGCAACTTTCTCAGAGAGGATGAGCCGGTTTCGTTCCCGGTCGGCTTCGATAACCTTGAGGAAGATCTTTTTGCCCACAAACTTTTGGAAGTAGGCGGGGTCTGGCTCGTGTTTCGGTGAACTGGGCTGGGCGTGGATGAGCTGTGAATTAGGCACGAAGCCGCGCAATTGGCCTAATTTGACCAGAAGTCCTCCCCGGTTGTACCCGACAACGACAGTTTCGTGGACTTTTTGATTTTTAAGAAGTTTATCGGCGTCCAGCCAATCTTTTTCGGCGATGGCTTTGACGTAGGATAAGATGATGTTACCGGATTCATCTTCGGGGTCTACGACGTAGATGGGTATTTCGTTGTCAACGGCCAGCTCAGCCAACGTTGTTTCGTCTAAGGTCTCTACTTCGCGATTGGTGATGATGCCTTCCGACTTTGCGCCGATGTCTACTAAAATTTCGTGGTTGCGGTGTTCAACAACCCGGCCGTACCGGATTTCACCGGTGACCGGCAAACTGAAGTCAGTTTGTAACAAGAAGTCCATGGGGTGTTCTGACACACCGCTACCCGCTGTGATAGAATTGCTTGCCAAGATGTTTTGACCTCTCTCCTGCCAGAATATTCTGCCAAATTTCTCTGATTATACTGAGTTTAATGGTATTGGCAATAAGCGCCCTGGGGTGTTAATCAAGCTCATATGTAGCTCTGGAGCGGAGATTGGGCTATGATTTGGCGGCGTGGAGAGAGAGAGAAATACTTCCGACTGTGTGTTTCGCTGGCTGTTTTTTGCGGCCTGGATGAGCCTGTTTTTAGGGGTTGTTTGGTTGTACGCGCCAGCATTACGTTTTGGGTTGATTTGGGATGATCCGGAGTGGTTTGGCCGGGTGGTGGGGCGTTCTTGGGCTGAGTTGTTGCGGCCGACCGCCGATTTTCAATTCTACCGCCCTGGCACGATGTTGTATAACCGTCTGTTTGTGGGCGCGGATGGGCTGCTGCGCGTTTATACGCTGCACTGGCTGCAAATTGGCTGGCATTTGCTGAATGTGGCGGCGTTGTTTGCCATCAGCCGGAAGTTGGGGCTGGCTTCCTGGCCGAGTTATGCGGCGGCGTTCCTGTTTGCTGTATACCCTTTTTCGCAGCAGGCGGTGAGTTGGGCTGCGCCGCAGCAGCCGTTGGCGCTGGCGCTGCAAAGCGGGGCGTGGCTGCTTTATTTGCACGGACGGGCCGGGGGCGGCGCGGCCTGGGGGTTGAGCCTGTTTTTGTTTGGGGTGGCGCTGACGGTGCAGGAAGTGACGGCGCCGCTGGCTTTGCTGCCGCTGCTGTTTGAGGGGGTGCTGCGGGGGAAAACGGCCGTTTCCCTCCCCATTCTCCTCGCCACTTTCCGCTACCCAGTCCGGCACGGTTGGCTGCGCCCATTGGCCTATCCGGCCCTGGCTGCCTGTTTCCTCCTCGTCTGGTCGCTGGCGCCGCGTGAAGCGGGTATCACCCGTTTAGCGCTAGACCCGGAGGTGGCCGCGTATTTAGGTCAGGGGTTTATCTTTCCCCTGTTGTGGGTTGTACCGCATGAATGGGGCGGGGTGGCATTTTGGTTGCTGAGCGCCATCCTGCTAACAGGCGCGTTGTGGGGCGTGGCGGTTTGGCGCGGGCGCGGGCTGTTAGCGACGGCCGGTTTGCTTTGGGCGCTGCTCGGCCTCTCCCCGGCGCTGTTGGGCCTGCCGTTTAGCTACGTGCAGTATGCGCCCCGGCTGCTCTATTATGCCGCGCCGGGCGTGGCCTGGCTCTGGGTGAGCGCGTTGTGGCCAACGGCCGTTTTCCGCCAGCGCCCCATCACGACCATCGCCGGTTTGGTCGCGCTGCTTCTCATTGCCGGGGGGAGCGTCCGCCAGGTGGCCGCATTCCAACACCTGTACGCAGTGGGCGCCGACCATCTACAGGCGATGGTGCGAGAGATCAGCGGCAGCAACGGCCGTTATCTCTTCCTCAATTTCCCCGACCGGTACGCGCCGAAAAATGCGCCCTATCCCCTGGGCTATTGGGGCGTGACCCTGGCCCCGGTCGTGGTGGAATTGGGCGAATTTGTGGCGCTTCAGGCAGGCGGCGCGCCGGAGGCTCTCTCCTATGCCTTGCCCTGGATAGACACCGAAGCCCGTGAGGGCGGCCCTTACCTGGTGGACATGCGCGGCCTCATTATCCAGCCGGAGGAGTTGTATGGCCTGGCCGCAGGGGTGGAGACGGTTTATCTGACGCGCTATGGGGAAAACGGCCGTTTTTCCCTGCAACGCGCCGGAACCTTACAACCGGGGGCGGCCGGCCCTTGCGCCCTGGCCCGCTTTGGCGACGATATTTGCCTCCACGCCGCCCGCGTCAGCCAGGAAGATGAAGACGGCCGTTGGCGCTTGCGCCTGTTTTGGTCTACCGAAGCGGAATTGGAGCCGCATCTGACCATCTTTGCCCATTTGGGGCGGGTGGGACAGCCTCCATTGGACCAACAAGATGGCGACGTCTGGCGCGGGACACTGCCGATGCGTTATTGGCAGCCGGGCGATTTGATTGATGACCAGCGGACTGTCAGCAGCCCGGAGCAGGAGGAAGGCTTTTCGCTGCAAATAGGGGTGTACAATCGGCTGACGGGCGAACGGCTGCCGGCGACCGATGGCGCAGGACGGCCGTTGCCGGACAATGCCTACTCGCGCCCCCTCTTCCCCGATGAAGAGTGAGGCTGTTCGCTGCCGATTTTGCGCTGCAAAACCAGAAGCATGATGCCGTAGAGAACGGCCGTTCCCAGCACCCCGCCCCCAATCGCCCACATCGCCACAACCGGTCCGCGCCCATCGAACAATTGCCCCACCAGCCAGGGCAGCGTCATCCCTCCCAGGCTGGCCCCGGCAAAAAACCAGCCGGTTGTTTTGCCCGTCACCGGCATGTTGCGCCCGGCCAACGAGAGCGTGGTCGGGAAGATTGGCGACATCGCCAGCCCTAAGCCGATGGCTCCGGCCCAAAGAACCCCCGGCGACGTTGCGCTCGTCAACAGCAACCCCATGCTCATCAGGCATCCGAGAATCCCCACCCCCAGCAGGCGGCGCGGCGCCATCCGGTTCGCCATTGGGATAGAGATAAGCCGCCCGACCGTCAACGCCCCCCAGAAAACGGAGGTGAGATAAGCGGCCGTCGTTGCCGAGGCCAGGTTTAATTGCACGGCATAGGTATAAATCCAACCGCCAAAGCTCACTTCCGCCCCAACGTAGAGAAAAAAGAAGAGCGTGATCACGACGATCAATGGGACGTTGGGGCGTCCGACCGGTTCATTGTCCGCTGCGGCCACCGGGTGCGGGCTGCGCTGGCGCAAAATCAAGGCGGCCACCGGCAGCATCAACAGAGCCACCAGCCAGTAAGCCCAGGTGATGTCGCCGCTGAGCAGCAGCGCCTGGGCAACAACGATGGGGGCGAGGAATGCGCCGACGCCGAAGAAGAAGTGCAGGCCATTCATGTATGGCGCAACGTTGCCCCGGTGCAGCCAGGGCAGCATCGTATTGATGCCTACGTCAATCGCGGACCCAACCAGCCCCAACAGCAGCACGACGAGCAGGAGCAGCCACAACAGGGGGATCAGCGGGGCGATGGCGATGGTCAGGGCCAGGCCGAGCAGCCCCAAAACCAGCACCGGATGGCCGGGCAGGCGGTCGTAGAGGCGGCTGACGGTCAGCGAGCCGAACAAGATGCCGAGGGAACGCGCCGTGAAGAGGAAGCTGATCTGGCGCAGCTGCGCCCCGGTATTCTCGGCGAGACCGGGCAGGGTGGGGCCAACGATGGAGACGGAAAGGCCAATGCAAAGGAAGGCGGCGTAGTAGGTGGCCGTCAGGGCTAATTTTTCCCGGCGGTCTGTCTGGGGTAATGGCGCGGCAGGTGTCAGGTTCATGGGTCGGATGGGTGGTGGCGTCGCCGGGTTGCGGCGTCAATCGGCCAGGCGTTGGACGCGAATCTCGAAGAGTTCGGGCCATAGTTTTCCGGTGACAAAGAGGCGGTCCTGGGCGGGGTCGTAGGCGATGCCGTTGAGGACGTCTACTGGCTGGCTGAGGGCGCTGCGATCCAACAGACCGCTCAGGTCGAGCCAGCCGGTGACGCGCCCGGTGCGCGGATCGATCCGGGCGATGAGATCGGTTTGCCAGACGTTGGCCCAGATTTCGCCATTGACGTATTCTAACTCGTTCAGGCGAACGACCGGGCCGTTCTCGTCGTAGACGGGCAAACGGCCGTTTTCCGCCAGCGTTTCCGGATCCCAAAAGCGCAGCACATGGCTGCCATCGCTCATGATCAGCTGCTCGCCATCGTGGGTCAGCCCCCAGCCCTCGCCCGGATAACGAAATTCACCGATCAGGTCAAAGCTCTCCCGGTCGTAGATGAAGCCGATTTGCGATTGCCAG
>CAYONK010000016.1:14505-18950 GCA_964405285.1 uncultured Ardenticatenaceae bacterium | reverse complement strand
CGCCGACGAGCTGGTCACCGGCGCGCGGCGTGAAGGGCTGTATTTTGGCATGAATGGCTTTGTCATCCGTCTGGCCTTTACCGCGCAAGGGGCGATCACCGGCGCGATCCTGACGTTGAGCGGCTACGTCTCACCATCGGCGGGAACCCTCTACCCGGAGCAGCCTGTCAACGCTATTTGGGGTATCCGCCTGATGATCGCCGGTTTTCCCGCCCTGGCGCTGCTGCTCGGCTATGCCCTGCTGGGCAAATATGGGCTGCATGGGGACAGGTTGGAAGGGATGAGAACGGCCGTTGCCGCCCTCCACGCCCAAAAGCAAGAAAAACTGGTAGCAACCCAATAACCAGCTACCAGCTACCGCTTACTGTATACTGAGAAAGGTTGCGAATAGTAGGCCAATCAATTGGCAGCCGCCAGGCGAGCAAGCCAATTACCAGTATAATCACTAATTGCGCTATCATTGGCGTGAAGGAGTGATAATATCTTGCGAAGATCAAACACAACCATTCCCGGCTGGTTGGCCTTTCTCCTGTCAACCGCTTTCGTTTTTTCCGGCATCGCCGTGATTCTATTCGCCTACCTGACGTTTCAGGTGATTTGGAACCGCCCGTTGAACCCAGTGGAAGCCTCCGCCCTGGAGGTCGCCAGCATTGACCTGGAATTAGAGCAAGTCGGCATCGTCGCGCCGCCCACTCTAGAACTCGGCATGCCCACGCCCACCCTCTTCCCTACCCAGGAACCCTGGCAAGGCGACGACCGAGTTAACATCCTGCTGATGGGCATTGACCGTCGCCCCGGCGAAGCCTTTGTCTCCCGCACCGATTCCATCATGGTCATTTCAGTCAATCCGGCCGATGAAACCATCGCAATCCTTTCTATTCCCCGCGACCTTTACGTAGTTATCCCCGGTCGAGGACGTGACCGGATCAATACCGCCTTTGTCTATGGTTCGGCCGGCAACAATCCGGAGGCTGGCGCATCGTTGGCCATCCAAACCATCTCTTACAACCTGGGCATCCCTATTGACCATTACGTGCTGGTAGACTTCAGCGCCGTCATCAAAAGCATAGACATCTTGGGAGGCATTTCTGTCTTCGTACCCTATAACATTGACGACCCGCTCTACCCAGACATGAACTATGGCTACGATCCGCTCTTCATCCCGGCTGGGACGCAGCAAATGGATGGCGAATTGGCCCTGAAATATGCCCGCACCCGCCACGCCGACAGCGATTTTGGCCGGGCAGGGCGGCAGCAGCAAGTTTTGTTGGCCGCGCGTAACAAGGCGCTTTCCCTCGGCGTTACCGGCTTGCTTTCCCGCGCCCCATCGCTCTACCAACAGGTCTCCAATGGCATCCGCACCGATCTCAGCCTGGAGCAGATGGTGTCACTCGGCCGGATCATCAGCGACATCCCTTCTGAGCAAATTCGCAACGAGGTCCTCGATTACGATTACGTCTCCAGCTTCCGTAACGAAGCTGGCTCCAGCGTCCTCATCCTGGACAATGAGCGGGCTGCGGTGCTGATTCGGGAACTCTTTTACGGCGACTAACGGAGGAAGAGATTGGAGATTGGAGATTATCGCGCTCTGCAATCTCCAATCTCTAATCTCTAATCTCTTATCTCTAATCTCTAATCTCCCCAAACCCCATGAGCTACACTGAAATTCGACCCTATCCCGTCCCCGCGACGGTGGTGATGCGCGCTACTCTGTTCGCCCTGGCTAACCTGGGAGCGAAATTACAGGCTTACAACGAGGAAACGGGGGTGATTGTCGCCTCCGTGAGCAAGTGGCTGGGCTTGCAGCAAAACGAGGTAGCGGTGCGGGTGCGCGGCTTTGAGGAGACGGCGCAATTAGAGATTGAGGCGCCGGACGCGCTAAAGGCGCAGGAAATCATTCAATTGGTCAGCAGTTATGTCAATGACGGGGCGAAGATCCAGGCCAACGCCACGATGCAGTGGGTGGACATGCAGCGGCAGCAGGCAGGGCAGGCAAAACGGAAACAGCTTGTCAACAAGGCGCGTCAGTTATTACCGGGTATGTCTGCGCCAACAACGTCGGAGGAAACGGCCGTTATCCCCCTGGACCCCTCCGGCAACGCCCTCACCCCGGTGGAAACTGCGCCACAGACCATCGTCCCCATCCCCGACAACCCTGGCGTGCTGGTGAAAAACCAGCAAGACCGGATCGTAGAGTTGAAGATAGACCCGACCATCTTCACCGACCGGACGGCCTATTTGCAAGTGTGCCAGGGCTGCGCGGCGACAGTGCTGCGCGGCAGCGCCTACTGCGCCAACTGCGGACGGCCGTTAACCCTGCAAGCCATCCAACCAGAACTGCGCCAGAGCGCGCAGAAGACGGCCCAATCGAGCCTGACTTTGGGCTTAACGGCCGTTGCCCTCCATCTCATCCCCCTGCTTCTGCTCGTCTTGCCGCCCGCCCTGGCCGCCGAGACGGCCGATTCCTTCCTGGTGCGCTTTAGCGAAGGGCTGACGCCGCTGAAAATCGCCATCGCGGCCACGTTGGGATTGGTCCCCAGCCTGGTGTTGGGCTGGCGGGCCATCGCCCTGGCGCAGCGCGGGGCCTGGTATCGCAACCTGCCCGCGTTGACGGAGAAAGAGGGGGCGGGGAAAACGGCCGTTGGCAATGCCCTCGGCTGGCTGGCGATTTATGGCTCAGCCGCCTGGGCGTTGTTTGTGGTGATTGGGTTGTTGTAGACTGCCCCACCACCCCATTCTGCAAATCGCAGCGCTTGAAAATCAAACTGCCCTAACCCATTACACATTCCGCCACGCCCCAACCTCCTGCCAGGGGTCGGGCACAACGGCCGTTTCCCCCCCACCATTCGCCTCTCCCCGCTTGCCGCCCCCTTGCAACATCTCCAAGACGGCAATCGCTAACAACTCCGCCTCAGATGGCTCCGACTGGGGCTGCCAGCCCGCCATGTGCGCCTGCAAATAGCCCGTGTCCGTCTCGCCGCGCTGGAAGTGGGGTTCGGCCAGGATGGCCAGCAGGTAAGGGATGTTGGTGGTGACGCCGAGAACGGCCGTTTCCCGCAACGCCCGCACCATCTTCCTCACAGACTCCGCCCGGTCGTGGCCGTAGGTGATCACCTTCGCCAGCATCGGGTCGTAGAATGGGGTGACGCGCGCCCCCGTCTCAATGCCATCGTCCACCCGCACGCCAGGGCCAAACGGCCGTTGGTAATGGACAATCTCGCCAATCGAAGGCAAAAAATTCCGTGCCGGGTCCTCAGCATACAGGCGACACTCCAGAGCGTGCCCCCGCTGCCGCAGGTCCGCCTGGGCGTAGGGCAATCGTTCCCCACTGGCTATGCGAATCTGCCAGGCCGCCAGGTCCAGCCCTGTCACCATTTCCGTCACCGGATGCTCCACTTGCAGGCGCGTGTTCATCTCCAAAAAATAGAAGCCGCCCCTGCCATCCACCATGAATTCCACCGTCCCGGCGCTGGCGTAGCCGGCCGCTCGCGCCAACGTCACCGCCGCTTCCGTCATGCGGCGGCGCAAATCAAGCCCTTGCCCCTCGAAGTAATCCACAATGGGCGACGGGCTTTCTTCGATGATTTTTTGATGGCGGCGTTGGATGGAGCATTCCCGCTCGAAGAGGTGGAGCAGATTCCCATGCAAATCGCCCAACACCTGAATTTCGACGTGGTGGATTTGGCTGAAATACTTCTCCAGCAGCACATGGTCGCTGCCAAAGGCGGATTGGGATTCGGAGCGGGCCGCTTGCAGGGCGTCGGCGAACTCGTCGGCCGATTCAACCACGCGCATCCCTTTGCCGCCGCCGCCCGCGCTCGCCTTGATCAGCACCGGGAAGCCGATGGCTGCGGCGGCGGCCTGTAATTCGGCCGTTGTCTTGCCCGCGCCGTCTACGCCAGGGGTGACGGGCACGCCCACCTGCTGCGCCAGCTCGCGCGAGGCAGCCTTGCTGCCCATCAGCCGCATCGCCTCCGGGCTTGGCCCGATGAAGACCAGCCCCCGCGCCGCGCAGGCGGCGGCGAAGTCGGCGTTTTCGCTGAGGAAGCCGTAGCCGGGATGGATCGCTTCGGCCCCGGTTTGGCTGGCGGCGTCGAGAACGGCCGTTTGCCGCAAATAAGTTTCCGTCGCCGCCACCCCCGGCAGATGATAGCCTTCATCCGCCTCGCGCACCCAGGGCGACCCCGCATCCGCGTCGGAATAGATGGCGACCGAAGCCACCCCCAACTCCCGGCAGGCCTGAATAATGCGCCGGGCAATCTCCCCCCGATTTGCCACTAAAACTTTCTTGAACATAACCCACTCCCGAAGAAGAATTCATTACAAAGGAACAAAGGGACAAAAGGAACAAAGACAAGGAAGCCTGAAAGTAACATACTCCCCTGCTCCCCCGCGGCCCCGGCCCCCCGCGCCCGACCTCCCCATCCAAACCAGGCGGGGGGGGG
>CAYONK010000016.1:9269-14495 GCA_964405285.1 uncultured Ardenticatenaceae bacterium | reverse complement strand
CCGCTCCCCTGCCCCCCATCTCCCTACCTCCCCTGCCTCACCTGCCGGTAGTCGGTGATCCATTTTTCGGCGAAGTCAACGGCCGGCCGCTGCGCAAAAAAACGACAGTTAGCCAACCCCACTTTACCGACCGCCACCTGATGGACCTTCTCGAAAGCGTCCCCGATGGCTGGGAAAAGATCAGCGTCGGTATCTACATCGCTGAAGGTTTTCCAGACAGAACGGCCGTTTTCCCACACCGGCGCTCCCTGCATCATCAGCGGCGGGTCAGGTACGCGATATTCGGCCAGGTGGAACGAGGTATTGTTGCCATACCCCACGCCCAAAAGCAGCACGTAACCATCCAGATCATAAATTCGCGCCAACGGCGACCCCTCGCCCATCGAATGTTTCAGCTTATGGATGGCGGTGATAAAGGTCGCTTCCTTGCCCCAGGCGGCAAATGAAACCTGCGGATGGTCGCTGCGCCGCACATCCGGCCAGGTGCGGAACAATTCAGAGATGCGCCCCATCCCCCGTGTCGGCGTCAGGCGAGCATCGTAAGCGGGCATCGTCTCGCGGATGATGGTATGCCAGCTTGGCGGCACTGGCGGGTTTGACCATTCGGCCGGGTCCGATAAATCGCCGGAATGGGTCGGCATCACCAGCGTCCCGGCCGGCGTCAGCACGTCCATCAAGGCCTGGATCACCGCCACCGGGCCGCCATTCACCCACCCCAGCGCACTTAAAGAGGAATGGACGATCAGGGTCATCCCTCGTTTGACGCCGAGGGTGCGTAAATCCTCGGCGATGATGGACCGCGTGATGGGGAAAGATGCCTTTTGAATGGCTTCTAACTCGCTCATTTACCCTCACGCTGCCAGGCCGGACGGCGTTTCTCCAGGAAAGAACTCATCCCTTCGCGCCCTTCGTCGCTGGCCCGCCGTTCGGCGATGAGACGGGCGGTCAATTCGCGCATCGCCTCCGGGGACTGATAGGCCGCCATGCGGATGAGCGATTTGGCCGCTGCCTGCGCCCCTGGCGCGGCTTGCAGCAATTGCGCCACCCGGTCGGCGACGGCGTCGTCCAAAGCCTCCTCGGCCACCACATGCTGCGCCAACCCGATCTGCCGGGCGCGGTCAGCCGAGAAACGCTCGCCGGTCAGGAACAACTCACGGCCGTTTCCCGCCCCAATTTTCGCCAGCACAAAAGGAGAGATGACGGCCGGGACGATGCCCAGGCGCGTCTCGCTAAAGGCGAACTGCGCCCGCTCCACTACCACCGCAACGTCACAGCAAGCCACCAGCCCCACGCCCCCGCCAATCGCCGCGCCGTTGATCCGGCCGACTACCGGCTTGGGGCAGCTATCCACCGCCAGCATCAAATCAAAAATTGCTTCGCCATCGGCCACGTTTTCGGCGAAGGTGAAGTCGGCGGCGGCGCGCATGAAGGAGAGGTCGGCCCCGGCGCAAAAGGAACGGCCGTTTCCCGTCAGCACCACCACCCTCACGTCGTCGCGGGTGGGGAGGGTGTGAAAAACGGCCGTTAACGCCCCCACCATCCCCGGCGTAAACGCATTATGAAACTCCGCCCGGTTCAACCGTACCCACAACACCGCCCCATCTTGCTCTACCAACACCTCATCCATAAAGCCCCCATCATTGACTCTTCCGAAAAAACCGCAGATTTCGCAGATTCACGCAGATTTTTACTCTGGAAACTTTGAGCCTTTGCGTCTTTGCGAGACCTTTTTTCGGTGGAATCATCATTCACAATTCACAATTCACAATCCACAATTCACAATTAAAAAACCCTCTCCCCATTTATAACGGCGAGAGGGTCAGGCTGTCAAAAAAGCAGGCAACGATAAGCAGGTCAGGCAGACAACGGGCTGCTCTCGGCCAGCGATTCGCCACTGACGTGACCATTATCACCGGGCAAAGGGGCATTCATCAGTTTTTCAAATTCGGTGCGGTCCAACGTCTCGACCCCCATCAACGTCTTCGACAACTGGACCATACGTTTTTCATTATCACGCACAATTTGCAGGGCGCGGTCATAACATTCATCCAGAATGCGCTTAACCTCTTCGTCAATCGCCTGGGCCGCCTCTTCGCTATAATCGCGCCCGCCGCCCAGATAAGACATCTCCCGGCCGAGGAATGGGTTGGTGTTGCCGCCGCCATAGGTAGGCAGGCCCAACACGTCGGACATACCATAGTCCATCACCATCGCCCGCGCCAGGCGCGTCGCCTGCTGCAAATCGGAAGAGGCCCCGGTGGTGATTTGATTAAAAAAGACTTGTTCGGCCGCCCGGCCCCCCACAGCCATCGTAATCTGATCCAGGAAGTATTCGCGGCTATGAACCATACGGTCTTCCGGCAATGGCATCACGTAGCCACCGGCGCGGCCGCGCGGCACAATGGTAATTTTTTGCACCGGGTCGGTGTGGACCAGGTTGAAGCTGACGACGGCGTGGCCTGCCTCGTGGTAGGCCACCGTCTCCTTGTCCTCTTCGCTCATCACCCGGCTTTTGCGTTCAGGTCCCATCACTACCCGGTCGAAGGCGTCCTGGAATTCTAGTAGGCCGATGGTGCGCTTGTTGCGCCGGGCGGCGAAGATAGCCGACTCGTTCATCAGGTTTTCCAGGTCTGCACCGGAGAAACCGGCCGTTAATTTGGCCAGGTCATGGAAATCCACTTCGCTGGAGACAGGCTTGCCCCGTGAGTGGACGCGCAAAATCATCTCGCGCCCCTTCACGTCTGGCAAATCTACGTACACTTTGCGGTCGAACCGGCCGGGGCGCAGCAGCGCCGGGTCGAGAATGTCAGAGCGATTGGTCGCCGCCATGACGATGACGTTGGTCTCATTATCGAAGCCATCCATCTCCACCAAAATCTGGTTGAGGGTTTGCTCTCGTTCATCGTGGCCGCCGCCCAGCCCGGCGCCGCGCTGCCGGCCGACTGCATCAATCTCGTCCACAAAGACAATCGAAGGAGCCGACTGCTTCGCCTTATCGAACAAATCGCGCACCCGGCTGGCCCCAACGCCGACAAACATCTCCACAAATTCGGAGCCGGAGATGTGGAAAAAGGGCACACCCGCCTCGCCGGCGACGGCGCGGGCTAACAGGGTCTTACCCGTTCCGGGCGGGCCAACCATCAGCACCCCTTTGGGGATACGCGCCCCAACCTGAACAAAGCGCTCAGGTTCGCGCAAAAATTGCACGACTTCGGCCAGTTCTTGTTTAGACTCTTCAACACCGGCCACATCGTCAAAGGTGACGGTAGGACGGTTGGCGTCGCTGAGGTTTTTAGCGCGGCTGCGGCCGAAGCCGAAGATATTGTTGCCGCCACCGCCTTGCATCTGGCGAAAGCCCCGGCTGAAAATCCAGATGAGCAAGATGACAGGACCGACGGAAATGAGAATGGTGAAGAGCGTGTTCCAGGTACTCTGGTCGTTGACGACCAGATTCACGCCTTTCAACTGCTCCGCCGTCACGCCATAATAGGTGAAGGTTTCGGCCAGGCTGTCGCGGGTGTGCTTGGTCGTTGCGACGATGTTGCCATCACGATATTCCACCTCAAGGCGGTCGCCGGTGACAGCAATGCGCTTCACGTCACCATTTTGCACCGCAGCCATGACTTCTTGAATGCTGACCTGCTCCGGCCCGTTAAAGCGGCCACTGACCCATAGCTGCACGGCCAGGATAATGGCAAAGATGCCCAGAATCCAGACCCAGGTGGGGATTGTTGGCCGTGAATCGTTTGGTTGTTCATCCATAATGTCTTTTTATCTCGTGATCATTGCGGTTGTATAGCATACGCTTTTGTTGCTGCAAGTATACCCCACTGTAGCGGGAAATCGTTGGATTTTCATAAATCTTTGCTGATAAACTGATGAGGTGTTCCCTGCGAAAGAAAAATGTTGTAGAATATCAACATAATGCAAGACCAATCCGAAGAGTTCAGCCAACAGCCTTTTGCCCCACCGCTGGTGCGCTTTTTGAAGCAGCACGTACCCATTCTGCTCTTCTTGGGGTTGGCCTTTGCCGGGATGATGGCGGTCTATTTTTACTTCACGCCTGAGGCGAGCCAGGCGGAGGCGGTAACGGCCGTTCTCCCCGGCGACGGCTCGCTTGTGGCCCCTATCTTCAAAAACGTCCCTCCCCAACCGGTAGTCCATCGGCTGGGGCAAAGCCCCGGTCCAATGCGCGTGGGCATCATCTATGGTCATCGCGGTTTTGACAGCGGGGCAGTCTGCGCCGACGGCCTGACGGAAGCGCAGGTGAACGAGCGCATTGCCGACATGGTGGTAGAGAATTTACGGGCGCGGAGTATCCGGGTAGACCAGTTGGATGAATTTGACCCCCGGCTGGACAACTACAGCGGAACGGCCGTTGTCTCCATCCACGCCGACTCCTGCGAATACGTTAACGAGCTGGCTACCGGTTTCAAAATCGCCGGGTCGAATTACACCGATTCCAGCCAGCTCTCTATGTGCGTGGAGCAAGCCTACCAACAGATTACCCAAATGCAATACCACGCCAACACCATCACCCCGGACATGACCGATTACCACGCCTTCCGCAAAATTTCTGCTGGCGTGCCGGCGATTATCATTGAAGTTGGTTTCATGAATCTGGACCGAGAGATTTTAACAACCCGCGCCGATGTGCCAGCCAGCGGCGTGACCAACGGCATCCTCTGTTACCTGGAGCAATATCGCGCCGCGCTGACGACGGCCAGCAATTAACCGATGCCTGACGGCCATTCCTCCCTCACCCAACAAGCCCGCACCGCCCTCAAACCAGGCCAACGGCAGCAAGCCGCAGACCTGGCCCTCCCCTCCGTCCGCGAAGACCCCACCGACTACCACGCCCGGCTGCTGCTTTGCGCCCTGGCCCCCACCCCGGCGCAAAGCCGGGAATACCTGGAGCGGGCAGAGATGTTGCAGCCGAATGACCCCGCAGTGCAGCAGGCGCGCGCCTGGGTGGAGCGCCGCGCGGCCAAAGCGGCCGCCCCCGCCGCCCCGTCCGATCCGCCCACCAAGACCAAACCGGCAAGACGCTGGACAACGGCCGTTCTCCTTCTCCTGCTCATCTTCTCTCTGGCTGCGCTGATCGTGGCGGCGCAGTGGGAGCAACTCGTCGCTGTGGCGGAAGCCGAACCGACCGCCCAGCCCACGCCGACCCTGCCGCCCCCACCCACCGCTATCCTGGCCGGGCTGCCGCCTGGGGAAACGGCC
>CAYONK010000016.1:0-9259 GCA_964405285.1 uncultured Ardenticatenaceae bacterium | reverse complement strand
GAAACGGCCGTTGCCACCCTGCCCGCCACCTCTGAACACGGCCAAACTGGCGGCGAACCCACCCCCACCCTGCAACCCACCGCCACCGCCACGCCCACCATCTTCCCCACCTATATCAGCCCGCAAAATGGGGCGCTAAACGGCCGTCCCGAAGGCGTTGCCGGCGACGAACGCTGGATCAACGTCAACCTCAGCACCCAAACGCTCACCGCCTACGAAGGAGACGAACCCGTCTTCACCACCCGCATTTCCAGCGGCAAAGCCACCCATCCCACCGTCACCGGCCTCTTCCGCGTCTGGCTGCGCTATGAACGGCAGACGATGAACGGCTACCTGCTTGGCTACGACTACTACATCGAAAATGTGCCTTACGTCATGTACTTCTACCGCGACTACGCCCTGCACGGCGCTTACTGGCACACCAACTTCGGCGTCCCCATGAGTCACGGCTGCGTCAACCTCTCCCCAGACGACGCAGCCTGGCTTTATCACTGGTCCAGCTACGGCACAGTCGTCTACGTCCATTCCTAATGGGACACCGGGCGCTTTCTGCTATAATCCAATAAGCTGAATAAAAAGGAAGCGCGAAAAGCGCCGTCAAGCATGGACAAGAGACATTCGGCAGGACAACGAAAGACAAGACACGCCCGATATGGTTAGACACCCCCGCCTACCTATCGGGCTTTTTTATCTCCTGAACTTTTGTCCCTTTGTCCCTTTGTATAAATTCCGATTAGAGGAGGAACCATGCCGCTAAACATGATCATCGGCGCCCAATGGGGCGATGAAGGCAAAGGACGGTACACCGATTTGCTGGCCGCCGAGGCCGACGTGGTCGCCCGCTTCAGCGGCGGCGACAACGCCGGACACACTGTCACCGTGAAGGAAGAAATCTTCAAGCTGCACCTTATCCCCTCCGGCATCATCCACGAGGGCACGCTCTGCCTCATCGGCAATGGGGTGGTGCTAAACCCGGCCGTGCTGCTGCGTGAGATGGACGCCCTGGCTGAGCGCGGCGTAGACGTCAGCCCGGCGCATTTGAAGATCAGCCATAACGCCCACCTCATCACCCCGGCCCACATCGCCCTGGACAAAGCAAGCGAGATGCAGCTTGGGCAAGGAGCCATCGGCACGACACAGCGAGGCATCGGCCCCGCCTATACGGACAAGGTGGCCCGCACCGGCCTACGCGCCGGGTTATTCGCCGAACCAGAAACGCTGGCCGACACGATCCACGAACATGTCCAGAGCAAAAATGAGGTGCTGGCAAAGATTTACAACGCGCCAGGTTTAGACGCAACGGCCGTTGCCGCCGAATACGCCGCCTACGCCCAACGCCTGGCTCCCTATCTGGTAGATGGTTCGGTTTTGTTGGATGGGTATTTAAGAAACGGCCGTTCTGTTCTGGCCGAAGGAGCGCAAGGCACGTTCCTCGATATTGATCACGGCACCTACCCCTTCGTCACCAGCTCCTCGCCCACAGCCGGAGGCGCGCTCACCGGCCTCGGCGTTGGGCCAAAGGTGGTGGACCGGATCATCGGCGTAACGAAGGCTTTCACCAGCCGCGTCGGCAGCGGGCCATTCCCCTGCCAATTGGGCGGAGCGCAGGCAGAACGATTGCGCGGCAGCGGCAGCAACCCCTGGGACGAATTTGGCACGACCACCGGCCGGCCGCGCCGCGTTGGTTGGCTGGACGTGGTGATGCTGCGCCACGCTGTCCGGGTCAATAGCCTCACCGAACTGGCCCTGACCAAGCTAGACATCCTCAGCGGCCTGGAGGAAATACCGGTTTGCGTGGCCTACGAATACCAGGGGCAACGGCTGGAGCAATTCCCCAGCAGCCTGGAGGTGCTGGCTGGCTGCACCCCCATCTACGAAACCCAACCCGGCTGGGCCGAGGACATCTCCAACGCCTGCCTCTGGTCCGACTTACCGCCCAACGCCCAACGCTACATCCAATACGTCGCCGAACTTGCCGAAACACCGGTGAGCTACGCTTCCGTCGGCCCCGGCCGGATGCAGTTTGTCGTCGTGGAATAGAAAAGAGGCGGGGGAGCCGGGGAGATGAGGAGCCGGGGAGAAATCCCCTCCGCTCCTCGGCTCCCCGGCCCCTCTGCTCCCCATCCCCCTATGGCCCAACTCACCCCCTTCAGCTACCACGAAGTGATTGATGCGTGCGGGCAGCCAGGCTGCCCGATTTGCCGTCTGGGTCAGCGGGCCGTAGAGCGCTATCTGGCCAGGCTGATTTATGACAGCGTCAATGACGTGCCGACGCGGGCGCGGCTGCGCCAATCTTGGGGCTTTTGCCACGAACATAGCTGGCGCGCCCCGGAAGCGGGGGAAAGCGCCCCGTTGGGTCTGGCGATGATCTACCGCGATTTGCTGGCCAACGTCAACCGAAGGCTGGAAAAACTAGACTACCAGACGCCCGGCCCGACCCTGCTGCGCCAATTACGCGACAAAATGGGGCTGGGCGACACCGCGCCAGAAGTAGAAGCGCTGGCCGCCGCAGCCGGCTGCCCGGCCTGTGAACGAAAAGAGGAGACGGCAGGATTGGCGATAACGGCCGTTCTCCTCTCCCTCACCGCCCAAGACCCCCGCATGAACCAGGCGCTCGCCCAATCCGATGGCTTCTGCCTGCCCCACCTGCGCCAGGCCCTCGCCCGCGCGAACACCCCCACCGCCTTCACCACCCTCCTCACCCTCAGCCATGCCAAGATTGAATCCCTCATTGCCGAACTCGACGAATTTATCCGCAAAAACGATCACCGCTTCCAACACGAAGGTTTCCAGGACGAAGCAGATAGTTGGCGACGCGCCCTTCGCCTCATTGCCGGAAATGAGATAACCTCAACCTGATATGTCCATCACCAATTCGCGTAACGGCCGTATGCTGCTGTTTGGCTTTCTTTATTTTGCCCAGGGGGCGATTGCCGCTTACGTTCTAGTATTCAACAACTTGTATTTGCGGGCCTTTGGCGCTGCCGCCTGGCAGCTCTCCCTGCTAAACGGGCTGCTCGTCTTCCCGTTTGTCTTGAAAATAGGCATCGGTCTGCTCAGCGACAAGGTGAAGCTGCGGCTGCCCCTCTTGGGAAAAGGGCATCGGCGGCCATACATCAGCTTCGGTCTATTGCTCATCTCGATTGGCGGCATTGCGATGGCCTACATACCCCCGGTGCAGATGTACCCGCTTTTTGTGGCGATGGCCTTGTTCGTCGCCCTGGGTTTAGCCATTTATGACACAGTGGCCGATGGCTATGCCATTGACGTAACGCCGCCGGAAGAGCAGGGGCAAATTCAGGGGGTGATGGTTGTCAGCCGGGCCGTTGGGGTTGTCTTGTTGGCCTCGGTCTACGGCCGGATCATTGAGCAGTATGGTTGGCAGTTTGTCTTCCTGGCCGTCGCCTTGCTCACCCTGACACCGCAAATCCTCTTGCGTTTCGCCCACGAACCGGCGCAACGTAATCCGGCGCAATCCTTCAGTTGGGCCGCGCTCCGCACCCTTTTGCGGCCGGAAATGCTCCGCTTCGGCCTCTATGCGGTGGTCTATTCCGTCGCTATCTATGGCACAAATGCGATCATCACCCTTTTCACCAACGAGGATCTGGGACGCTCGTTGGCGCAAGTAGGCGACGTAGCGGCCTTAGGCGGTGTGGGGATGGTGATTGGCGGCGCGTCTGCCACTTACATTATCCGCCGCCCGGCGGTATCAATCTGGCAGCAGGGAATGTGGACAGCAACCGGCGCTTCCGGGGTTCTGTTGCTGATGGCCACGTTGGCTAACGCCAACAACATTATGCTTATGTTCTTTTTGTGGGGGATTTGCCTGTCGGCGTCGGAGCTGATTTTTATCACGTTGGCGATGGCGAAAGCGGATCGGCGGATGGGTGCTGGGCAGTTTGCCATCTTCATGGCTATTTCCAATGTAGGCATCGGCCTCGGCCAATCTACAACGACCAGTTTGATTGATACGCTGGATTTTCGCTGGATTTTCCTGGGGCTGGCGGTTGTCAGCCTGCTCTCTATCCCGCTGCTGGTTGCCATGCGCCTGGATGACAGGCGAAATCCAAACCCGATGTTAACGGCCGTTTCCGGCCATTAATTCAGCGACTAAAGAGTGGACCAATCTCTAATCTCTAATCTCCACTCTCCCCCATTCCTCCACCCAGGCGTCAAATTCCGCCAGAAGCTCCGCCTTTCTCTCCGCCTCAAGCCCGGTAACGGCGAAGGCATTACGCGCAATGCGGGCCAAACCGGCCGCATCATAGCCAAAACGCTCCGCCAGGACGACATATTCCTGTTGCAGGTTGGTGTTGAACAGCGGCGGGTCGTCGCTGTTAACGGTGACGAGCAGCCCCATCTCGTCCAGACGGCGAAAGGGATGGTCGGCCAGGTCCGGATAGATACCCAGGCAAGCGTTGCTGGTGGGGTTGATCTCCAGAGGGATTTGCCGCTCGCGCAGATAGTCGAGCAGTTCCGGGTCTTCGCTGGCGCGCACGCCATGCCCGATTCGGTCAGCTTGCAGTTGGCGCAGCGCGCCCCAAACGCTCTCCGGCCCCATCGTTTCGCCGGCGTGGGGCAGGCTAAGCAGCCCCTCCGCTTTGGCGACAGTGAAGGCGTGGGCAAATGGCTCCGGCGGCGCGTCTACCTCACTGCCGCCCAACCCCAGACCAATGACGCCATAATCACGCCCTTGCAAGGCGTAGGCTAACGTCTTTTCTGCCGGGCGCGGGTCGTAGGTCTGCCCATCCCGCTGGGGGAAGCTGAGATTACGCGGGACGTCGAAGACCCAACGCATCTGGACACCGAAATCACGCAAGGCGCGAGAACGGCCGTCTTCCAGCCCTTCCATTAAACCTTCAATCGGTAGCTTATCCTGAAAATCTGTGTGGGTATAGGGGGTGACGGTCAGTTCGCGGTAGCGGATGTTTTGCGCCGCCATGTCCGCGCCACATTCGTAAGCGATCAGAGAAAAATCTTCCGGCGTGCGCAGAAATTGCTGAAGGGTCAGGTAAACGACGAGGAAATGGGGGAAATCGCTGTAGCTGAACCACGCCCGCAAACTGGCGACATCGGCGCCGGGTAATTTATGGCTTAGTTGATGGCGCTCGGCCAATTTCAGCACCGTCTCCGGCTGAATTGCGCCTTCCAGGTGAATATGAATCTCGGCTTTGGGCATTGTGTGGATGAAGGATTGAAGAGTCATAATGATTTCTATACCCGAAAAGGCCACAAACTTGCATTATCATAGTGTGGTCAGTTACAAGTCACAGGTCACAAGCTGCTTTGGTAAAAACCATCTGTACCCTGTAATCTGTAACCTGTAACCAAAAAGCAAAGCGTCAGTTGATGACCTTTCGCAGTATAACAGGGATGATTTAAAAGCTCGTCAGGTTTCTCGTGGGTCTGAATAGGCGCCACTCAGACAAACTTAACGCAAAAAACGCAAAGAAGCAAAGGGCAGAGCAGGTCGTTTTTGGCTGCTGACGCACCGCCGCGCCGCCTTGCCCAACCACATCCACAACAGACCTGGCAGGTTTCCACCAGACTGCGGTTTTGCCACACCGCCTCGATAAAGACCTGTCAGGTCTTGAGAGGCGGTGTGGCTGTGAAATTGACTTCTCCGGCAATTCGAGTAGCATTCAGCCGAACCACTCTTTCAAAAAATTTGCGCCAGCGATGTGGCGCCGGCGACTTCCGGCCTGGGCGTTTTTTGCTCCGGCTGCTGTAATTTGTAGGAGGATGACGATGGAAAGGAAACTGACAGAGTTAAAGCAGCGATTGCAGGAGATCAGCGATTTGAATGGGGCAACGGCCGTTCTCAGTTGGGATCAGGCCACTTACATGCCGCCCGGCAGCGCCGCCTCGCGTGGCCGCCAGATGGCCACCCTCAGCCGTCTGGCCCACGAAAAATTCGTTGACCCGGCAATCGGCCGTTTGCTAGACGATTTACACGCCTACGCCGAGGGCTTGCCCTACGAAAGCGACGCCGCCAGCCTGATTCGCGTGACGCGGCGCAACTACGACAAATCCACCAAAGTGCCAACCGACCTGGTAGCCGCCTTCTCTCAACATTCTGCTGCCGCTTACCAGGCCTGGACACAGGCCCGGCCGGCTAACGACTTCGCCGCCATGCGCCCTTACCTGGAAAAAACACTCGACTACAGCCGTCAGATAGCCGATTGTTTTCCCGGCTACGATCACATCGCCGATCCGCTTATTGACATGGCCGACGAAGGGATGAAGGCGGAATCGGTGCGCCGCTTGTTTGCCGAGTTGCGACAGGCGTTGGTCCCCCTGGTGCAGGCGATCACCACACAAGAACCGGCCGACGATAGCTGTCTGCGGCAAAATTTTGCCGAAGAAGCCCAATTGGCCTTTGGGCAGAAGGTGATCCAGGCATATGGTTTCGACTTTCAGCGCGGCCGGCAAGACAAGACCCACCACCCCTTCATGACCAAGTTCGCCCTGGACGACATCCGCATCACCACCCGCGTGAAGGCAGATGATTTGAGCGAGGCGCTGTTTAGCACGCTGCACGAATCAGGCCACGCGATGTATGAGATGGGCATCCGCCAGGATTTAGACGGCACGCCGCTGGCAAACGGCACTTCGGCCGGTATCCACGAGAGTCAATCCCGCCTGTGGGAAAATCTGGTGGGGCGCAGCTACACCTTTTGGCAGCATTATTACCCGCAGTTGCAAGAACTTTTTCCAGAGCAATTAAGCGGGGTTTCGCTGGAGCAATTTTACCGGGCGATCAATCGGGTATCACGCTCGCTCATCCGCACCGATGCCGACGAGGTGACTTACAATCTGCATGTGATGATCCGCTTTGACCTGGAACTGGCTATGCTGGAAGGAGATCTGGCGGTGAGGGATCTACCGGAAGTGTGGCAGGCGCGTTACCAGGCAGACCTGGGGCTGCAAGCACCCGATGACCGGGATGGTGTGCTGCAAGACGTGCATTGGTACGGCGGGTTGATTGGCGGGGCGTTCCAGGGGTACACCCTGGGCAATATCATGAGCGCCGCCTTTTTCGACCAGGCGGTAAAAGCAAAACCGGACATCCCGGCGGAGATTGGTCGTGGCGAATTTGCCTCGCTGCATGGCTGGCTGCGCGAGAACATCTATCAGCACGGGAGCAAGTTTACGGCCAATGAGTTGGTTGAGCGCGTGACGGGCGGGCCGCTTTCGATTGCCCCTTACATGGCTTATTTGCAACGGAAGTTTAGCGCCTTGTACAACCTGGATGGGAAATGATGGCAAAAATGCGGATTGTTTGGGGGATAACGGCCGTTTTCCTCCTTCTCACAAGCTGTGTCCGCCAGATTGAAGTGGGTCCAACACAAACAGAAAGCCGCACCATCGAAGCTGGCGACGCGCAAACGGTCCAGGCGACCATCAATCTGGGGGCCGGAGAACTGCTGCTGCGCGGTTGGGCAGCCGATTTGCTCGACGCTGAATTCACCTACAACGTCCCGGAATGGCAGCCGACCGTCACCTATGACGTTACGAACAACCGGGGGAAGCTGACGATCAGCCAGCCGGAGTACATCGGCGGGATAGACGCGCTGCCCACCGGCAACATCCAATACCAATGGGATCTGCGCTTCAACAACGACCTGCCGCTGGCCCTGGCGATCAATCTGGGGGCGGGCCGCAGCGATCTGGTCCTGGGCGATTTGCATCTGACGAGCGCGGAAGTGAATGTGGGCGTTGGCGAGACGACGATTGACCTGACGGGGGATTGGCGCGAAAGCGCCAACCTCACCATCCAGGGCGGAGTTGGGGCCACCAGCATTCGGCTGCCGGCCAACGTAGGGGTGCGCGTTGTTACCCAAACGGGTATCGGCGCGATTAACGTGCAAGGGCTTCAGCAGAATGGCAACGCCTATACGAATGCGCTCTACGGGGAATCCAGCGTGAATCTGGAGATCAGCGTGACCGGGGGCATCGGGGCGATTCGCTTAGACCTGGAGTAGACCTGGTTTAAGAGAGGGAAAAAATGCCCTGGTCTGACTTGGGCATCAGGCGCAAATAGCCAAGTTCGCGGTTGTAAACGGCCGTTAACTGCCGCAGTACCGCACTCGCCTGCTGGCTTTCCAGAAAGTGCTGCTTTTGTTCGGCTTCTACCTGCAAAACGGCCGCCGCCAGATACAGTATATCTTCCGGGTCGTCGGGCAATTGTGCCGGGTCAAATTCCACTTGCCCGGCGTCTGCCAGGATTTGCAAGTATTCCAGCAGCAGAGGCCGCAATCGTTCTCTGGCTTTTCCCAAAATCGCCGGGTCTTCATGGGCGAAGGGCATCGCCTCGACCGATCCGGTGAGGTAGGCGTGGTCGTGGTTAAGCGAAAGGATGCGGAAACGTTCCTGGCCGATGGTCATGAGCAATAAACGGCCGTCTTCCAACCGCTGCACCTCGATAATCTCAGCCACGCAACCCACGTCATGCGGGTCGGCGACTGGCCCGCCTTCAGCCACCCCATCCCGAATGAGAACGACGCCAAACGGCCGTTGTTCTTCCAGGCAAACGCGCACCATCTCCCGATAACGCGGCTCAAAAATATGCAAAGGCAGCGGCATACCGGGGAACAACACCGTATTTAATGGAAACAGCGGCAATTCATACATCGTAAACCCCCTTTGATCATGCCAGACAGGATGGTACAAGTTACAAGTTACAGGTTACAGACTACTCTGGTAAAAGCCACCTGCTACCTGTTATCTTGACCTGTAACCTGCAACTTGTAACCCTGCAACTTAATAACCCTGCAACCTGCAAACCTTTCGCAGTATAGAAGCCCGTCCACTCTGAACGGTTGCTCTGTTTATACTCCAGCCAACCACACCCAGGCAAGCAGGCTGGGCGCGAAAAAACCATCACTCATCGTTTATTGAGCTTTGGGCGATTTTCGGCTCTTTGATGTCTGGTGTGGTAATACAGGGGCTGGCCTTACGCCTGCCCCAGAGGGCGATCACAAGGATACGCCCCAACCACACGAAACCTCAGAGAACCCGTTTTTCTTGGAAGCGCCTAAAACTTTTAGGATAACGGCGCGTATAGAAGGCGTTGAAATCATAAAAATAAACCGGAAAAATAGAACGAGGTGTGATGATGAGCGACAACATTGATCGTTTGAAAGAAGAAGAAAAAGAAAAGATCGTTGAATTAAGCAAGGAAGAGCTGATGGAACGACCGGCCCAGGTGATGCAACCTGACCGCCCCCGCGCTTCCAGGCGGTCCTACCAGGGGAAT
>CAYONK010000015.1:14075-19116 GCA_964405285.1 uncultured Ardenticatenaceae bacterium | reverse complement strand
GATTTGCGCGACGCGGCGGCGACGGCCCGCGCCGCGCAAGCCGCCGCGCCAGACCGGGTGATCCATCTGGCCGCGGTAGGCGCGACAGAACCATTTTTGCCGGTGGAAACGGCCGTTACCCACAACCTCCACGGCACCCTCAACCTGCTCCACGCTTGCTTCGCGGAACCCGCCCCCGTGCGGCAGTTTATCACCGCTCGCACCCCCGGCGAACGGGAAGCGATGAATGTGTACGCGGCCAGCAAAACGGCCGTTTGGCAATTCTGCCGCATGTACGCCCGCACCCAGGGCTGGCCGATCCACGGCGCGATGATCTTCCAGGCGTATGGCCCCGGTCAGCCAGACCGCGCCTTCATCCCCGCCGCCCTCCGCGCCGCCCTGGCCGGGCAAGATTTCCCGATGACGGCCGGCGCCCAGGCGCGGGATTGGATTTACGCCGCCGACGTGGCCGCCGGGTTGGGCGCAATGCTCGGCGCGGCTTTAGAGCCAGGAGAGACCATCGAACTAGGCACAGGGACGGCCACGCCGCTCTTGGAAGTGGCTGAATTGATTTATGAATTGGTGGGCAGAGGAGGACGGCCGTCCCCCGGCGCGCTGCCCAATCGCCCTGGCGAAGCGGCCCAACAGGTGGCCGACACCGCCTATGACGAGAAGCGCATCGGGTGGCGCGCCGCCATCTCCCTACGCCAGGGACTTGCTCACTTGATGGAGGTGGAGGTTGCATGAGCGATAGTGCAAACCCTGAGGAAACTGAATTTCTCGTGGTAGGGGCGGGCATGGCTGGGTTGGCAGCAGCCAACGCGCTGCGCGAAGCGGGCCGCGCCGTGTTGGTGCTGGATAAGGGGCGCGGGGTTGGCGGCCGGATGGCGACGCGCCGCCTGGCCGGTGGGCGGGCCGACCATGGGGCGCAGTTTTTTACCGCCCGCAGCCCGGAATTCCAGGCCCAGATAACGGACTGGCTGGCGGCGGGTGTTGTCTTTGAATGGGGGCGCGGCTGGAGCGATGGCTCATTGCTGACCCCGAAGAGCGACGGTCATCCGCGCTACGCTGCATCTGGCGGCATGACGGCCGTTCCCAAACAGCTCGCCCACCACCTGCCCATCCAGTTAAACACCCGGCTGGCGCGAGTAACGGCCGTTTCCTCCGGTTGGCTGGCCGAGGACGAGCAAGGCGGGCAATACCGCAGCCGCGCCCTCATCCTGACGCCACCCGTTCCCCAATCGCTCGCGCTGCTGGCCGCCGGGGACGTGGCGCTCCAGGCAGATGACCGAAGAGCGTTGGAGCGCGTCGCCTACGCCCCCTGCCTCTGTGGCCTGTTTCACGTCTCTGGCCCGGTTCATTTGCCCGCGCCGGGCGCGGTGCAGCGCCCCGACCACGCCTTCGCCTGGATTGCCGACAATCAGGCCAAAGGCATCTCGCCGGGGGCGCGTCTGATCACCGTCCACGCCGGGCCGGAGTGGAGTCAGGCGATGTGGGACGCGCCAGATGCGGCTGTGTTGGCTGAATTACAGGGGGAATTGGCTCACTTTTTGCCGGGGGAAACGGCCGTTCTCGCCGCCCACCTCAAACGCTGGCGCTACGCCGTCCCCACCACCCTTCATCCCGAACGGACATTGGTAGCGCGGGAGCTACCGCCTCTTGCCTTCGCGGGCGACGCCTTCGACGGCCCACGTGTCGAAGGGGCGTATCTCTCCGGATTGGCGGCGGCGCGCCAACTTATGGGTTGATGGTGATAAAGTCGGTGGCCACCCAGCCTTCGGTCCCATCGGCGATCCGGACAGAAATCCAGTTGAAGCCGTCCGCCTCTGCCTCCCCTGGCAAGATAATGAGCTGTGTGCCCTCTTGCAACCAGGCCAGGTCCGGGGCGGAGGTTGAAGGTTCGGCCCGCAGATAGACGCCGACAGCGCTGGTGACGGTGCCCGTTGATGGCGATGGTTCCGGGGTGCTGGTGGGCGTTGGCGCCGGGGTGGGCGTCTCGGTCGGGATTACCGTGACGTCGGAGGTGGGGAAGGGCGCGGGGGTAATGGAAGCAGTGGGGGTGGGAACGGCCGTTTCCACCGCTGGCTCAACCGTCTCGGTCGGCGAGGTCGTCGGGACAAATGCCGGTTCTGGCGCAGTTCCACCCCCGGCCCAATTCACGGCATAGACGGCCAGGAAGATCAACCCAACAAACAAGGCAATAATCGCCCGGCCAAAGTCAATCTGCATGGATTGGCGCGTTTCAAGCTGACCGTAGCCATAAGCCGCTTTGTCTACTCTGGAGCGTGAAGAGAAGGCCCGCAGTACAAAGTACAAGGCGGCCAACAAACCAACGGCCCCCAACAAGGGGATTACGAGCGAAAAGAGAATCTGCACCGCAACTCCTTCAGACGATCTGTACTGCCTACTTTAGCGAAGCTCGCCCACTTTGGCAAGTGACCCGTAATCCGTGTTCCGTGTTCCGTGTTCGGATTACGGATTACGGATTACGGCGCTCCAACTTACTCTTCACTTCTTGCCAGAGAGCGTCAAAGGCGGCCAGGTCCAGGTTCCCCCAATCGAGTTGGCGTTGGCGGACAAGCTGCTCCAGGTGATTGAAGCGGAGGGTGAAACGGCCGTTTGCCTCCCGCAGCGCGCTCTCCGCATCCACATCCAACCAACGGGCCAGGTTCACAATCACAAAGAGCAGGTCGCCCAATTCCGCCTGGCGTTCGGCCGGCGTGCCTGCCGCCTGCAACTCAGCCAATTCTTCCTGCAATTTCCCGTAGACCCCGGCCACGTTGGGCCAATCAAAGCCAACTTTTGCCACCTTGCTCTGAATTTTTTGCGAACGGGCCAGAGCCGACATCGCCTGGGGGATGGTAGCCAGCAGCGAGGCGGGCTGCTCTCCCTTCTCCTCCCGCTTAATTTGCTCCCAGTTGCGCAGCACTTCGGCCGTGTCGGCCACCTCCCAGTCTCCCCAGACGTGAGGATGGCGTCGTTTCAATTTGGCGTCAATCCCGGCGATGACATCTGTCAGGCGGAACAGCTCTTCTTCGTGAGCCATCTGCGTCTGCATCACCAAATGGTACAGAACGTCGCCCATCTCTTCACGCAAGCTGTCCGGGTCATCGGCATCGAGGGCGTCGAGCAGTTCGGCCGTCTCTTCCAGGAAACTAGCCCTCATACTCTGCGGCGTTTGCTCCCGGTCCCAGGGGCAGCCATCCGGGCTGCGCAGGATGGCGACCGTCTCGGCCAGGGCAGCCAGGGTTGCCTTGTAGGGCAGCGGTGGCACGTATAGGCTGGTCAGGTGGCTGATTTGTTCGCTGCGGTCTATAGCGTAGAGGGGAACTTGTTCGATGGTTTGTCCGGCCATGCCAGCGACGTGGATCAGGTGGACGAGGTGTTCTTCGGGATAAACGGCCGTTAACACCAACTTCAAATCCCCAGCCACCAATCGGCTGTAGACCTGCCCCAGCAGGAGAGGCACGTCAGGGTTCAGCGGCGGATAGTGAAAGGCGAGCAGTTCAACAGCGTCGAACAGTTGCAGACCGTCGAGAGCGTCGGCGCCAACGGCCGTTAACGTCGGCTCCACAAAACTCAGGCCAGGCACAATGCGCACCGGCACGCCTGCCTGCTGCGCCGCCGCTTCTAGCGCCGTCACCGTCGCCTCGCCTACGTGGGGATGCCCCGGCACGGCGTAGACGACTGCGCCGTTTTCGGCCAGGCGCAGTAGTTCGGCAACAATATGGGCGTAGACGCCCTCAAAGGTATCGGCCGTCTCGTAGACCGTGTCAAAGCTGATCAAGGTCACGTTACCCGGCAAGTCGGCGACAGCCGGATGGCGCTTCGTTCGCAGGTAGACTGTCCCTGCTTCGGTTAAGGTTTGCCATGCCTCACGGGTCAGAAAACGGCCGTCGCCCGGCCCCAATCCCACAACCGTAATACTCATCCATACCCCCAAAGCAAAAAGGCGAGTGCCAGGACTCGCCCATTTTCATAGTTATGCCATTGTTTCCAAAAAATGCGCTGCACCGAAGCGTTACAGGTTACAGGTATGTAACTTGTAACTGGCAACTTGCACACTTAACGCTTGGTATAGGTCGGGGCCTTGCGCGCGCGCTTCAGACCTGGCTTCTTGCGTTCCTTGATCCGGCCGTCGCGGGTCAGATGACCGCCCGCGCGCAACGAGCCGCGCAAATTCTCGTCATATTTCACCAGGGCGCGTGCCAGCCCCAAGCGGACCGCGCTCGTCTGCCCGGTGGTACCGCCGCCCTCAATCAAAACGCTGACGTCCATTTTCCCCATTAATTCAGTATCGGCCAGTGGCCCACTGAGGATGATATAATCGCCAAAGCGGGGGAAATACTCCTTCACGTCCTTGTCGTTGACGGTGAACTGGCCGGTGCTATCCGCGCCGGGGTAGATGCGCACCCGCGCCGAAGCGCGCTTGCGGCGGCCAATACCTTCGTAGTATTGTCTGTCTGTCATAAAACTCTCCTAAAACTCCATCGGGACAGGCTGCTGCGCCTCGTGCGGGTGTTCCGGCCCAGCGTATACCTTCAACTTCTTAAACATCTGGCGGCCCAATTTATTTTTGGGTAGCATCCCTTTCACCGCCAATTCCACCGGCCGGGTGGGAAAGCGCTTCAATTGGTCCGTCAGATTGATTTCGCGCAGACCACCGGGGTAGCCGGAGTGGCGATAATACATCTTCTGTTCCATGCGCCGTCCAGTCACCCGAATTTTATCGGCGTTGACGACAATCACGAAATCACCCGCGTCTACCGACGGGCTGTAAATCGGTTTATGTTTGCCGCGCAGCACGGCGGCCACTTGCGAGGCCAGACGGCCCAGGGTTTGCCCCTCGGCGTCTACCACGTACCAGCTTCTTTCGACCTCAGCCGGTTTGGTTACGTATGTTTTCATCCTGCATTTCTCCGTAAGTCACAGATACCAGGTAAAGGCCATGCGCTGGCGCTGCCGGACCGGAACGATTCCGGTCACAGGCTTTAAACGCGGCCTCAAACTCTTCTGGGGAACAACGGCCGTTTCCCACCACCTGCAAACTACCCACCAGACT
>CAYONK010000015.1:2801-14065 GCA_964405285.1 uncultured Ardenticatenaceae bacterium | reverse complement strand
CCATCCGGTACAAAAACGCATTCGCCTCAATAAAGAAAAGCAAAAATGCGCCTTGCCGCTCCCAATGCGCCGCAAAAACCTCACGCACCGTGCTTTCGCCCTGCGGCGGCTGACCGAACGTGGCAAAATCATGCACCCCAACCAGGCAGCTGGCCGCCTGATTCAGCTTTTCCAGATCCAAAGGCTGGCGCACATGCCAGCTTCGCCAGCGTTGCAACGGGCTGCGTACTGGCGCATTGTAAATGTAATAAGCATAGGCGCGGCGCCGGGCATCAAAGCGCGGGTGAAACGTCGCCGTTGTCTCGTCTAATTGTAAAACTGCAATGTCGGCCGGTAAATTCGCATTGAGCGCGCGCTGTAAATCGGCTACGTCATGCCGCCACTCAACCGCGAAACTAATGACCTGACCCGTTGCGTGAACGCCACTGTCTGTTCGCCCGGCGCCAGTCACCATGACCGGCCGACCAACGACCTGGCCTAAGGCTTGCTCCAAAGCGCCTTGAATGGTAAGTTGGTCTGCTCGTTGACGCTGAAAGCCATAATAAGCCGTGCCATCATACTCAATCAGGGCGCGAAAGCGAACCAATTACGCCTCATCAACCAGCATCAACACGGCCATATCGGCGTTATCGCCCGGCCGTTTGCCAACCTTGATCAGGCGGGTATACCCACCCGCCCGGCTCTCATAGCGTGGAGCCAGGTCATCAAACAGCTTTTTGACCACATCCACGTCACCCTTGATACCATCTTCATCGGTGAAGGTGCGCGTCTTGGGCAGGCGGGCAGCCGCCAGACGGCGGGCATATACGGCCGCTGCCGGGTCGGTCTTGCCTTTTTCCAGACCACGCTTAGCCAGAGTAATCATCTTCTCTGCGGCCGGCCGAATCGTGCGCGCTTTCGCTTCCGTCGTCAAAATCTGCTCATAGCAGATCAAGTCAGCTACCAAGTTCTGGCGCAGCGCTTTGCGGTGCGCTGAACTGCGATTTAATTTACGACCATGTACTCGATGTCGCATAGCTCTAACCTCTTACACTTCAGGAACCGAGCCTCTTCCAAAGCTCGGTTCCTGATCATTCTTTTTTGTCTGGGAACAGCAACAGGCTAATTAAGCCGCCTGCTCCTCCCCTGTATCTGCCAGGAAGCCTTTGGACTGAAGCTGCTGCTTCAACTCATCCAATGACTTCTCGCCAAAGTTGCGGATGGCCAGCATTGTCTCTTCGCCGCGCTCCAGCATATCCAGCATCTCGCCCACTTTCGTGATACCCGTGCGCTTCAGCGAATTGAAAACGCGCACACTCAAATCAAGCTGCTCGATTGGTGTATCGTACAACTCATTGGGGATCGCGCCTTCTTCCTCTTCCTCAACCTCAACGGGTAAGAACGTTTCTTCGCTAACACCAGCGATGGGGCGTAAATACTGCATCAATATCTGGCTTGATTGGGCCAATGCCTCTTCCGGTTTGATGCTGCCATCCGTCCAGATCTCCATCACGATCCGGTCGTAGTCCGCCACCTGGCCTACGCGGGTATTTTCCACTTCGTAGCCAACGCGCCGAATCGGGCTGAAGATAGCGTCTACCGGCAATTCGCCAATTGGTAAACGGCCGCGCTCTTCGGCCGGAGAATAACCGCGCCCGGTTTCTGCTGTCATCTCAATTTCCAGGAATGCATCATCCGAATCAACGGTGAACAGATACAGGTCTGGATTGATGATCTCTACTTCCGGCGGCGTCTGCAAATCGGCGGCCGTTACCACGCCAGCGCCATGCACTTCCAGGCGCAGCCGGGCGGTGTCGGTGTTGTGCAGCTTCATGCGCAGCTTCTTGACGTGCAGAATGAGCTGCATCATGTCCTCACGCACGTGGGGAATGGCGGAGAACTCATGGGGCACGTCAGTCACTCGTATGGAGGTGACGGCTGCGCCGGGCAGCGAGGCCAACAGCACACGGCGCAACGAATTGCCCACTGTCGTGCCATAGCCGCGTTCCAGCGGGCCTATTACAAACCGGCCATAGTCTTGCGACATGGCGGTGCTTTCTATTTTAGGTAGAATCAAGTTGCTAATAGCCAACGATATACCTCCCTTCCCTAACTAGTCGTAGTTTAATTGGCCTCACGAGCTTTAGCGGGAGTAGTATTCAACAATCAACTGCTCATTCAAGGAGACGTCAATATCGTCACGTGTCGGCAGACTGAGGATTTTGCCTGATAGCTCGTTGGTGTTCAGAGATAACCAACGAGGAACCTGGCGATCATCAATGTTCTGCCGAAGTTCTTTGAAATAAGTGGTGCGACGGCTTTCAGGACGGATCGAAATCACGTCGTTGGCCGAGACCAGAGCAGAAGGAATGTTGGTTTTACGGCCGTTTAGCATCACATGCCCATGAGCCACCAATTGCCGCGCTTGAGCGCGTGAGGTGGCCATACCCAGGCGATAAATTACGTTATCCAACCGGGACTCCAACAAGATCAGCAGGTTAGAGCCAGTCAGACCAGCGCGCCGTTCTGCTTTGTTGAAATAAATGCTAAACTGGCGCTCCATCACGCCATAAATACGCCGCGCTTTCTGCTTTTCACGTAATTGCAGCAGATAATCAGACGCGCGGCCACGCCGAAACTGTCCTTCCCGGCCATGCTGCCCAGGCGGATAACCACGGCGTTCAAAAGAACATTTAGGCGTCAAACATCTTGACCCCTTCAAAAAGAGCTTTTCACCCTCGCGGCGACAAAGCTTGCAAACCGGTCCAGTATACCTTGCCAACTTATACCTCCAAATTTTATAGATTTACCGAGAGGTTTACAGGTGTGGCAACCTTTCGTCCCTCTCAAATTGGTCCAATAGTCTGATAGTCTTGTAGTCTAATAGTCTTGTAGGGAGTATTCGACTACCCGACTACTCTTACACGCGGCGTTTCTTCGGCGGGCGGCAACCATTGTGTGGCACGGGGGTGATGTCACGGATAGCGGTCACCCGAATACCAGACGTTTGCAACGCCCGAATTGCCGATTCGCGGCCTGGGCCTGGCCCTTTCACGATCACTTCCATCTCTTGCATGCCGTGATCTTGCGCGACTTTGGCGGCGTTTTTGCCGGCCAAACCGGCTGCGTACGGCGTGCTTTTGCGGGAACCTTTGAATCCAGACGTACCAGCGCTGGCCCAGGCTACCGTATTGCCATTGGTATCGGTGATCGTCACAATGGTGTTATTGAAAGTCGCGTGAATATGGGCCTGCCCTTGCGGCACCATCTTCTTAATTTTCTTGCGAACTTGGGTTGTTCTTCTGCGTCCCATAATATCTCCCTTTCAGCATTCCGTGCGCCAGGTTCCCTGTTACCAGGAAACCAGGCACAAGAATACAACAGCCATTACTTGCCCTTACGGCGGCCCCGGCCGGCGACGGTTTTCTTCGGACCTTTGCGGGTACGCGCATTGGTCTTTGTGCGCTGCCCATGCACCGGCAAATGGCGGCGATGGCGCAGGCCACGATAGCAACCAATTTCGCTGAGGCGCTTGATGTTCATCGCCACTTCGCGGCGCAGATCGCCCTCAACCATGTACCCTTCGTCAATCACCTGACGCAAACGGCCGACCTCCGCTTCCGAAAGGTCTTGCACACGTGTATCGGGATTGATCTCGGCCGACGCCAGAATGTTCTGGCTGGCGGTTTTACCAATGCCGTAAATGTAAGTCAGGCTTATTTCTACCCGCTTATTACGCGGGATATCTACACCAGCAATACGTGCCATAATTCCTCCAGCTTACCCTTGCCGCTGCTTGTGATTGGGATCAACGCAAATCACGCGCACAATACCTTTGCGCTTGATGATTTTGCATTTGGGACAACGACGTTTTACAGACGCTGATACTTTCATGATGTTTAACTCTCTTTTTGATAGGGGCGTTTCGCCTGCCTTATCACCAACTGATGGCAATGAGGGTATCAGGCGACTGCTTCCAGTAATGCCTGGAAGACCGCCTCGATGCTTTGCTCGCCATCTATCTGAACTAACAACCCTTTTTGTTGGTAATAATCCAATAACGGCCGTGTCTGTTCAGCATAAACCTGCATCCGGGTTCTGATCGTTTCTTCGTTGTCATCCGCACGGCCTTCTAACTCGGCGCGCTTCAGCAAACGACTAATCAACTCGTCCTGGTCAACGTGGATGATGGGCGCCGCGTGAACGACGCAACCCAGGTCAGCCAACATCGCCTCAAATGCGTCCGCCTGCACCAAATTGCGCGGAAAGCCATCCATGATGGCCCCGGACGCACAATCCGGCTGCGACAAACGATCTCGGACCATTGCAATTGTTAAGTCGTCCGGCACCAAAGCGCCTTTATCCATATAACTTCTGGCAAGTTTTCCCAGTTCTGTCTCATACTTTAGATTATGACGAAACAGATCTCCAGTAGCTACGTGCGGTAAACCCAGTTTTTCCCCCAACCTTCTTGCCTGTGTGCCTTTACCGGCTCCAGGCGCTCCCAACAAAACCAGGTATTTAGCCATTGTCTAAATGAACCCCTCGTAATGACGCATCAGCAATTGAGCTTCCAACTGCCGCATTGTGTCAATTACGACACCGACCACAATAATGAGGCCAGAGCCATTGACCACCAGTACACTTTGTTCGATACCGGGTAGACCGAGGATAACGCCTAGCCCTTGCATAATGCCGGGCATGACAGCAATGATACCCAAAAACACAGCCCCGGCAAAAGTAATGCGCCGCACTACCGACATGATGTAATCGGCCGTTCTTTTACCTGGGCGGATACCCGGAATAAACCCACCCTGCCGTTGCAACGTCTGCGGGATGTTCTGCTGCTGTACCATGACGTCGGTATAGAAGAAGGTAAAACCAACGACTAGCAAGAAGAAGAACAGCCAGTAAAAGATGAATGAGAATGGGTTGGTTAATGGGTCTTGCACTGTGCCAAAAGCGGCAATCGTCTGCCCGATCCGGTCCATTGTACCACCGCTTCCGGTAACAAACACGCCAGCGATCAGCGGCGGGAAGGTCAGGATGGACTGGGCAAAGATGATCGGGATCATACCAGCCGTGTTGACCTTGAGCGGGATGTAGCTGCTCTGACCCTGATAGACTTTGCGTCCACGCACACGACGGCCGTATTGCACCGGTATTCGTCTTTGCCCTTCTTGCACAATGACAATGACCAACACCGTCAGGATGGTGATGACGACAAAAGCAACGAAGGTAAAAATACGTGTCACCGAGTCTGGTAAAGAGACCATCCGGGCGATGTTCGGCAAAATGCCAGAGACAATACCACCAAAGATGATGAGCGAAATACCTTGACCAATGCCATCTTCAGTGATCATTTCACCTAACCAGATGGCAAACATGGTCCCACCCAACATTGCCAGTAACGTCGTGAACGTTGCCAAAAGCTGGTGCGGCGCGAAGCCGAAGTTTGGCATGATCACTTCCAGGCCACCCACCTGCTCATAGCTGAAACCAATCAGACGAATCTGACCAATCGCGTTGACAAAAGCCAGCGGTACAGTCAGATAGTAGGTGATGCGGGTGATCTTGTTGCGCCCGGATTCGCCCTCAGAGGCCAGTTCTTCTAACTGGGGGATAATCGGTGTCAGCAACTGGATGATGATGGAGGCGGTAATGTATGGGTAAACACCCATCGCCATTACCGAGAAGTTTCGCACCGCGCCCCCAGACAGGAAATCCAGGAAAGCAATCACCTGATTGCTGCCAACCGGATCGCTGGTAAAGGCAAGCCACGCTTCCAGATTCACGCCAGGCACGGGAATGTTGGCTGCCAGGCGATAGATCACCAACATACCGATGGTGAACAAGATACGCCGGCGTAAATCGGGCAGCATAAAGGCAGAACGTACAGAATCAATCATGATTTCTCTCCATGTTCAGCGGTTTGGATCATTACTCCGAAAACGGGATAACTTCAATCCGACCGCCGGCTGCCTCGATTTTTTCCTTTGCCGATTTGGAAAAGCGATGCGCTTTAACTACCAGCGCTTGCGTCACCTCACCTTCACCCAAAATGACAACAGGGTCGTTTTCTTTCTTGATGAGACCCAGGAAAGCCATCACTTCCGGATCAACGTCTACTTCGTCAAATTCAAAGTCGGCCAGATCCTTCAGGTTAACCGCTTTGTAGTAAATTTTGTTGTCGTTGGTAAAGCCACGCTTGTAGGGTAACCGGCGGGCTAACGGCAACTGACCACCTTCAAAGTAGACGCCTTTGCCACCACCGCTGCGGGCGTTTTGACCCTTGGTACCACGACCGGCCGTTTTGCCTTGTCCGGCGGCAATACCACGACCCACTCGCTTGCGCTTTTTCTTTGCTCCACTATTTGGGCGCAGATCGTGTAGTTTCATTATTTCACCTCTTCAACTGAAACCAAGTGTTCGACTTTTTTCACCATCCCACGGATAACCGGGGAATCTTCGTGTTCGACGGATTGGTTTAACTTGCGCAGGCCCAGAGCGGCGATGGTTGCTTTTTGCCGCTCGTTGTAGCCAATAACACTCTTCACGTAAGTAATCTTTAAGGTTGCCATCAGTTAACGACTCCAGAATGGCATGACGTCAGCAACGTCTTTACCGCGCTCGGCTGCTACCTGGTTCACGTCTTTCAACTGGCGTAAACCGTCCATTGTAGCCTGGAGGACGTTTAAGACGTTTTGGCTGCCCAATGATTTGGAGAGGATATCTTTGTATCCGGCAGCCTCAACAATCTGACGCACAGCGCCGCCAGCAATAACGCCTGTACCGGGCGAAGCTGGCTTCAACAATACTTTGGCTGAACTATGCAAGCCAATGACTTCGTGGGGAATGGTGCTGCCGACCATGGAGACGGTCTCCATGTTTTTGCGGGCAGCTTCCAGGCCCTTGCGGATAGCGTCTGGCACAGAGCGTGCCTTGCCTACGCCGACGGCCACATTACCCCGGTTGTCTCCAACGACGACAGCGACACGGAAGGCAAAGCGACGGCCGCCTTTGATAACTTTGGCGACGCGCGTAATGTCTACGATACGCTCGTCTAATTCGTTGCCTTGATCATATTGACGTCTTTGTCCCATTGTTTTCTCCTCTTTTAGAACTTAAGACCACCTTCGCGGGCGCCGTCGGCTAAGGCTTTGATGCGACCGTGGTAGAGAAAACCGCCGCGATCAAATACGACTTGCTCGATACCGGCGGCCAACGCGCGCTCAGCGACACGCTTGCCGACCAGCGTTGCTTGTTCTGTTTTGGTTTTGCCATCCATTTCTGCTTTGAGTTCATTATCAATGGATGAGGCAGAAGCCAGAGTACGCCCAGTCACGTCGTCAATCAATTGGGCGTAGATTTGTTCCGTGCTACGGAATACGTTCAAACGCGGACGCTCTGGCGTACCGGAAATCTTCATCCGAATACGTCGCCGACGCCGTTCGCGGGCTACACGAGATTTCACAGCCATGTTATACCTCTATTACACCTTGCCGGTCTTGCCAGCTTTACGACGGACAACTTCGTTGTCATAGCGGATGCCTTTGCCTTTGTAGGGTTCCGGCGGCCGTTGTTTGCGGATTTGTGCAGCGAGTTCACCCACCACCTGTTTGTCAATGCCAGAGACGATGATGGTTTTGTTACGGTTTTCGACAGCGTACTGCACATCGGCCGGCGGTTCAAAGTGAACGGGGTGGGAATACCCAACATTCAGGACGAGGGTCTGCCCACTCATTTCGGCGCGATAGCCGACGCCTTCGATTTGCAGTTTTTTGGAGAATCCTTCGCTTACACCAACGACCATGTTGTTGAGCAGGGCGCGGGTGAGACCGTGAAGGGAGCGATGGGCTTGGGAGTCAGACGGCCGTTTTACCAACAGCGCCCCATCCTCCAGCATAACATCCATCTCCGCCGGCAACGCCTGCGATAATTTGCCCTTCGGTCCTTCCACCGTAATCAGGTTGTTTTCCTGAATATCCACTTTGACTTTGGCCGGTACCTGGATGGGCGCTTTCCCAATTCGAGACATGATTCACCTCCACCTACCAGACCTTGCAAATAACTTCGCCGCCCAAACCCTGGCGACGCGCTTGCTGTCCAGTCATCACACCCTGGGAAGTGGTAACGATGGTAATGCCCATCCCGCTCAATACCCAGGGAATTTCTTTTTTGCCGACGTACACGCGACGGCCCGGTCGGCTTACCCGTTCCAGGTCGGTGATGACGGAGCGACGATTCCGCCGGTCGCCCACGTACTTCAGCGTGACGTTTAAAACAGATTGTGGGTTCTCAGGTATCACCTGATAATCCTCAATATACCCTTCATTTTTCAACACGCGCGCCAGTTCCTGCTTCATTTTGGAATTCGGCATGGACACCGTCGGATGTAACCGCATCTGCGCATTACGAATGCGTGTCAGCATATCAGCAATCGGATCACTCATTGACATAATGCACCTCTTACCAGCTCGACTTCACAACGCCGGGAATGTTGCCCTTCAGCGACTCTTCGCGGAAGCAAATGCGGCACAGGCCAAAGCGACGAATATAGCCGCGTGGCCGGCCACACAGGCGACAACGATGACGAATCTGAACGCGATATTTGCGCCGTGTTTCCCGTGCAATCATTGATTTCTTAGCCATCTTTTCTCCTACCTCAACTCTGCCTGAATGGCATACCCAGCAAGGTCAACAGTCGGCGACCTTCCTCGTCCGTCTTGGCTGTCGTCACGATCGTCACTTCCATCCCCCGGAGCTTATCAATTTTGTCGTACTCGATTTCGGGGAAGATCAATTGTTCGCGCAAGCCAAGCGTATAATTCCCACGGCCATCAAACGCATCAGGCGAAATGCCCTGAAAGTCGCGGGTACGCGGCAGGGCAACATGGATGAGGCGGGTTAAAAAGCTCCACATCCGCTCACCACGCAACGTCACCTTCACGCCAATGGAGCGACCTTCGCGCAGCTTGAAGCCAGCGATAGATTTTTTCGCTTTCGTTACGACAGGTTTTTGCCCGGTGATAGCCATCACGTCATTGACGGCAAAATCAATCGCTTTGGCGTTATCCAACGCCTCACCAAGGCCCACGTTCACCACAACTTTCGTGACGCGCGGAACCTGCATAACGGAATGATACTCAAACTCTTTCATGAGAGCAGGGGCGATCTCTGTCTGGTACTGCTCTCGTAACGGTGTAAACATGCTTGCCTCCAGGTTAAGTGGCAGGTTGGCTAACGGTTTAGGCTTTCACCTGCGACCGCTCGGCCGCGACAGACCGTCTGAATAGCCACCTGGCTCACCGGATCCTTGTTCAATAAACCAACTATTTGTCAACAATGTCTTTGCCGCTTTTCTTAGAATAGCGAATGGAACGGCCGTTTTCATCCCGACGCACACCCACCCGTGTCGGCTCACCCGTATCCGGGCAAACCAGCATCACGTTCGACACGTCAATCGGGGCCTCAAACTCGATAATACCGCCCTGTGCCCGCGAACGGCCACCGGTGGACTTCGGCTTCTGGTGCTTCTTCACCACATTAACGCCCGCAACCACGATGCGATTCTTCTTCGGGATCACGCGCTGAACTTCACCACGTTCCCCCTTATAATTCCCGGCAATGACTTCTACCTTGTCACCGACTTTAATACGCATCTCTTACCTCATTTCCTCAGCAAAGGCAGCCATCGGCCACCACTGCCAGCCTAAAGCGCCTCAGGGGCCAGCGACATGATCCGACCAAACCCTTTCTCGCGCAATTCGCGCGCCACCGGGCCAAAAATACGAGTGCCCACCGGGTTAGAGCCAGACGCATCCAGAATAACGGCCGCATTATCGTCAAAGCGGATGTAACTACCATCATCGCGCTTATACTCTTTATTCGTCCGAACCACCACCGCCTTAACGATGGTACCTTTCTTTACGGCCGAATTCGGCGCAGCCTTCTTCACCGTCGCCGTCACAATCTCGCCAACGCCGCCATAACGCCGCACCGAACCACCCATCACCTGAATGACCAGCAATTCGCGCGCGCCAGAGTTATCTGCCACTTTCAAACGACTTTCTTTTTGAATCATGACAAACCCTCCGCTATTTAGCGCGTTCCAGAATTGAAACGACAGAGAAGCGCTTATGACGGCTGATCGGCTGCGACTCAATGATCTGAACCCGGTCGCCTACAGCACACTCATTCGCCTCGTCATGCGCCTGATACTTCTTGCGCAAACGCATGACCTTACCATACACCGGATGGCGCTTCGTCGTGGTCACTTCCACAACGACGGTCTTATCCATTTTGTCGCTGGTTACTACACCCACCAGGCGTTTACGTTGTTCTCTCATCTTATACCTACCTTACCACCTCGTAGCTTGTAACCAGGCGCGGCTGAGGCTTCTCCTGCCGGGCGCGTCGTCCCTGCGGGTGCTTCTTGTTCAGGTCCACCGAGGCAGAAGCTAACTTGCTGTTATTCTCATCGGTGAATTCCACGCGCCAACGGCTCTCTTCGTAATCAAACGAAGCCGTCCCCTGCCACGTTTCACCGGCCAACGCAGAAGCCACTTCTGGTTCGGCCGCCGCTGCCTCAACCGCTAATTGGCGCAGTCTCAGCACAGTTTGCACCTGGGCGATCTCCCGGCGAACCTGGCGAATACGGCTGTAATCTTCCAGGCGCGCCCCAGCGCGTTGGAAACGCAGGTTAAACATCTCTTCACGAGCGTTCTCCAGCATCTCCTCTAGCTTCTTATTGCTCATCTCATTCAGGGCAACAATCTTAGCCATTAGAGCGTATCCTCCCGCGCCACAACCTGCGCCCGAATCGGCAGCTTGTAGGCCGCCAGGCGCAGCGCTTCCCGCGCAATTTCTTCCGGCACGCCGGCTATCTCAAACATTACGCGCCCGGGTTTTACCACGGCAACCCAATGGTCCACAGACCCTTTCCCCTTACCCATGCGCGTTTCGGCCGGCTTAGCCGTCACCGGTTTATCAGGGAAAATGCGGATCCAATACTTCCCGCGACGACGCATATGACGCACAACCGTCCGACGCATAGCCTCGATCTGGCGACTGGTGATCCAACCCGGCTCCAACGCCTGAAGACCGAATTCACCACTTAACAGATCGGTGCCGCCTTTGGCCATGCCCTGCATACGCCCTCGGAATTGTTTCCGATATTTCACACGTTTTGGCATTAACATGATTCCAACTCCGCAAATCAAAGATCGAAGGTCAAAGCGTACGCTCACCCCTTTGATCTTCAAATCATTTATTCACTGATGTAG
>CAYONK010000015.1:0-2791 GCA_964405285.1 uncultured Ardenticatenaceae bacterium | reverse complement strand
GGCGGATTCGGTTCTCTTGGGCAACATCTCACCGCGATAGATCCAAACCTTGACGCCAATTTTGCCAAAGGTCGTCAGAGCTTCAGCAAAACCATACTCCAGGTCGGCGCGAATGGTATTGCGCGGCACACGGCCGTCCCAGACTTTCTCTTTACGCGCCATTTCCGAACCACCTAAACGGCCGCCAACCTCAATGCGTACGCCTTCCGCGCCCTGGCGCATCGCCTGCATCACCGCGCGTTTCATCGCCCGGCTGTGGGAAATACGGCGTTCCATCTGCCCAGCGATATTTTCCGCAATCAACTGCGCATCTGTGTCCGGCTGCGAAATCTCTTCTACTTCTAATTTCACCGCTTTATCGGTCAGTTGGCGTAATTTGCCCCGCAGCTCCTTCACCGAGGCGCCTTTACGGCCGATCACGATGCCCGGCTTGGCCGTATGGATCGTCACCTGCACCTGATTTGGGGCTGCGCGCTCAATTTCCAGATCAGAGATACCGGCGGCCGGCATTTCTTTGCGGATAAGTTCGCGGATGGCAAAATCTTCGTGCAGCAAGTCCTGGTACTGTTGTTTTTCAGCGTACCAGCGCGTGTTCCAATCACGTATTGTTTTCAAACGAAAACCGACAGGATGTACTTTACGTCCCATTACTTTCCTCCAGCGGCTACACGCCGTAATCCACAACTTCGCGCTCGGCCAAAACCACAGTGATGTGTGACGAACGGCGAATAATTGGCCGGAAACGGCCGCGTCCGGCAAAACGCCCACCATGAGGCGCCTTACGGTGCTGTGGGCCTTTGTCCGCAAAGATACGGCTTACGTAAAGCTCGTCAATCTCCAGACCAAAATTCTGCTCCGCATTCGCCACGGCCGATTGCACAAGTTTGTACAAAACATCAGCCGCATTTTGGGGCATGAAACGCAGAATAGCCAGCGCTTCGGCAGCGCCCTTACCACGAATCGCGTCACATACCAGGCGCACTTTCTGCACCGAGATCGGGATGTGGCGCACAGTTGCTTTAACTTCAAATGCTTCAGACATGATTAACGACGCCCCCTGCCGCCTTTCTTCTCCGATTTGGAGATGTGCCCGCGAAACATCCGCGTTGGGGCAAATTCGCCCAGCTTATGGCCGACCATGTTCTCCGTGACGTAGATGGGGATGTGGCGACGGCCGTCGTAAACCGCAATCGTGTGCCCCACCATCTGCGGGAAAATCGTACTCGCCCGCGACCAGGTACGAATCACCTGACGGCTCTTTGTAGCATTCAGCTTATCAACTTTTTTCAGCAACTTCGGACTGACAAACGGTCCTTTCTTTAAAGAACGTGACATCTTTTCACCTCCTAACGCCGCTTCTTAGAACGACGCCGGAATACAAAGCGATCCGTCGCCTTATTCTTGCGCGTCCGCTGACCCTGAGCCGGCCGACCCCATGGCGTCTTCGGACCAGGCATACCAATCGGTGACCGGCCCTCACCACCACCATGCGGATGGTCATTGGGATTCATCGCCGAGCCGCGAACCGTTGGCCGGATACCCATGTGGCGTTTACGGCCAGCTTTACCCAGCTTCACGTTACCATGTTCCACATTGCCCACCTGACCAATCGTCGCCAGGCATTCCTGCGGCACATAACGCTCTTCGCCAGAAGGCAAACGCAACGTCACATACTGCGGATGGTCCTTCGACAACAACTGAGCCGAAGTACCCGCAGCGCGCACCATTTGCGCTCCCTTACCCACCTGCATCTCTACGTTGTGGACCAGCGTACCTAATGGGATGTTGATCAACGGCAACGCATTACCCGGCCGAATCTCAGCCCGAGGACCACTCATGACCTGATCGCCCACCCGCAGACCCAGCGGCGCAATAATGTATCGTTTCGCACCATCAAAATAGGTCAGCAGCGCAATTCGCGCCGAGCGATTTGGATCATACTCAATAGACGTCACACGGGCTGGCACATCAAATTTGTCGCGTCGGTTAAAATCAATATCCCGATAGCGCCGCTTGTGGCCCCCACCGCGATGGCGGATCGTGATCTTGCCACGATGGTTACGCCCACCTTGCTTCCGCAAACCGCGCGTCAGCGACGGTTCCGGATTCACGCGGGTGACTTCTTCAAATGTCTGGCTGGTCATATCGCGCCGGCCAGGAGAAGTCGGTTTATAAACTTTGATCGGCATCTTACCTCCAGAGACGGACTTCAGCCCGCATAAGCCATAGGAACATAGACCCCATCGCCCAACAGACCTCGTCCCTGCTCAAAAATTCACGCTTTCGCGCTACACACCTTCAAATAAATCAATCGAATCGCCAGGAGCCAATGTCACAATCGCCTTCTTCCAACCCGGCTTGCGAGTTGCCACCCGGCGCCAACGACGCGCCCGTTTCGGCGGCATATTGGCTACGCGAACCTTTTCTACTTTCACATCCGGCCAGGCCAATTCAATCGCCTGCTTGATCTGCACCTTATTTGCCCGCGGATCAACTGCAAAGCTAAACTGATTGTTAAAGTCAGCCTGATACCCGCTTTTCTCCGTCACCAAAGGACGGCGAATAATCTCGCGCCAATGGATTTGCATCGTCTACTCCTCCTCGGCCTCATCAAACATCTCGTCATCAAACGCTTCTACACTGAGGAAGTCGTAGATGACGTCCAACGCGGCCAAAGGCATCACAATCTTGTTATACCCTAACAGATCGCGAATGTTCAGATAGCTCGCCCGCAGCGTTTTCATCTCCGGCAAATTACGGGCCGACAGCTCAACGTTCTCATTGCGTTCCG
>CAYONK010000014.1:341-19362 GCA_964405285.1 uncultured Ardenticatenaceae bacterium | reverse complement strand
CCACGTCCATGCTGGCCCGGCGATTGGCCCAGCACATATAGGCCACCGAGACAAAGTAGCTGGCGGGCAGCCGGTGCTGCGCGGCGATTTTCACGCCCAGCACCGTCGTATTACCGCCAAAGCCCATCGGCCCGATGCCCAATTGATTGGTCTCTTCATAAAGGCGCTGCTCTAGCTCGGCCAACTGCGGGTCCGGGCTTTCATCTTCCAACGGCCGGAACAACTGCTGCTTCGACTTGATATAGCCGGAGCCCCGGTCGCCGCCGATGGCGATGCCCAGGACAGCCGGGCCGCAGCCCTGCCCCTGCGCTTTATGCACGGCGTCTAACACCACCCGGCGCACGCCTTCCAGGTCGCGGCCGGCGCCCAATTTACCATCCGGCAGCTTGTATTGGGTAGAGACGTTTTCGCAGCCGCCCCCTTTGAGAAGGAGATTGACGCGCACCGCCTCTTCTTCGGATTCGTGGAAGTGGATGGTGGGGAAATCTTCGCCGGTGTTGTCGCCGCTGTTTTTGCCGCTGATGCTGTCTACGGCGTTGGGGCGCAGGTAGTTCATCTCCGTGGCGATGACCGCCGCCCGGCGAATCTGGTCGGCCAACCGACGGGTGGAAAGGCCGACGGGGTAGCTGACTTCAAAAATGGGCGTGCCGGTGTCCTGGCAGATGGGGGTGCTGTTCCGTTCGGCGATGTCTATGTTGAGCAAGATGGTGCCAATGGCGCTTTCGGCCGAGGAGCCGGGGGCTTCGTTGCCTTTGGCCTGGCGCAGGGCGTGGCGCATATCCATTGGCAGTTGGGTAGCTGCGCGACGGATCAGTTCGACAAATTGATCTGTTAAGTCGAGAGATTTGTAATTCATAGGAACCTCCGTTGAAAATCTGTACCTGGTTCAAGTTTAACCCATCTACGGCAAAGGCGCGAAGGGGAACCAAGAAAAAACGCCAGAAGCATGAGGGCTTACTGGCGTTTTTATTTCGGTTTTTTGAGGTGGTCGCGCCTATTCTGTCGGAGCTTCCGGAAGTGGTTCCGGCAGGGTTCCTTCAGGGAAGATGTTCTCCGGCAACGTTTGGGCCGGAGCAGGCGTCGGCTGGGCGAAGAAGATCGGATCCAGCGCCGGGCGGTCGAAGGTGCGCGAGCGCCAGAAATCGCGTAGGACAACGTTGTCTGCGCGCGAGTTTGCCAGCAGGCTGCTGACTAACTCTTGCTTCAGCGCATCGTAGGCTGAATCGGTCAGAGGCAAGGTTTGGATGCCGCTGGTGACGGTGATGAAGTAGTTGATTGCGCCGTCTTGATCAATCACCTGGAGGAGCGGGGTGGGCGTATTGAGAGGGGTGTTGAAAACGGCCGTTGCCAACGCCGGATTGAAATTAGCCACCAGGTCAGCTTCGGTGCGGCGGAACAATTCGGTGGCAAACGCGGTTGAAGTATTCTCCGGATCGGCCGAACCACTGCGAATGGTGTTCCAGACTTCCAGGAAATTCTCAGCCGTCAACGAGGCAGACACCTCTTCCGCCTCTTCCGGATCGCTGAAAACCAGCACGTAGAAGTTGGCATGGGGCGCTTCTCTGGCTAACTCACGCTCGGCTGCCAGGGCATCGGCCAGGCGCTCGGTGAGAAGCTGCGCCCGCACCGTCTGGCGCAGCATCGCTTCAGAGGCGTTCAGCGCCCGATACTGGGCGACCAGGTCGTTGAACTGCTGCTGGAACGATTCGACGGAAACGGCCGTTGCCGTTGGGAAAGGCGTGTTGGTCGGGCCGGCCGTCGCCGTTGGCATAGCGGTCGCCGTCGGTTCAGCATCGGTGGTAACGGCCGTTCCAATCGGCGTCAGCGAAGGCGTCGGTTGCACAGTGGGCGTGCCAGTGGGGAACGGTGTCGGCAGACCGCCGTCAAAGAAATTAAACGAACGGCCGATCTCCGCTTCCACTTCCGCATCAGAGACGACAATCCCGCGCGCGGCCGCTTCTTGGGCAACCAACAACTCATCGGCCATCTGGTTCAAAATCGTCTCAGCAAAAGCTGGCGCATTGGAGGGGAACATTTCCACCAGGAGTTGGCTGGCAAACTGCTGGATAATGCCTACGTCGCCGCCAAACGCCTCAAGCTGGTCTTCAAGCAAAATAACACGGCGCGCCCGCTCAAACTTCACCCGTTCCTGAAACTCGCGCAGGGAAATCTGCTGCGGACCAACTGTTGCGACTACGCGATTAGGAACCACAAAAAACTCGTTGATAACTGCCACCAACAACACCAAACCGATGATCGCTCCGACAATAGCCATAGCGATCCGAATCTGGCGTGTCTGCTGCGCCTGTTTGCGGGCTACCAGCACATCTTTGCGCGACTGGCGAATCTCCGTCTCAGACGCTTTGCTCGTCGTTGTTTTCTTGGTCATCGTTGCTTCTTACTTCGCGGTTAGTCAGCGACAAAAGGCAGCAAGGCGATATGACGCGCCCGCTTCACGGCAAGAGCCAGGGCGCGTTGATGCTTCGCGCAAACGCCCGTCTGGCGGCGCGGCCGAATCCGGCCAAATTCCGTGACGTATCGCTTCAGTTTTTCCGTGTCTTTGTAATCAACGTGCGACGTACCAGCGACGCAGTATTCGCAGACACGTTTCCGGGCAACCCGTTTATTGTTACGACCTTGAAAAGTCATGTTTCAGAACCTCCATCTTGCACACGCCTTTGCTTGATTGGGCGGGCGTGTTGTTACGATACATAATCGAACGTGATAACTTCCTGGGCGACCACTTCGGTGCGGAAATGTTTACGGCCGGCGGTGTCTTCCCAACTGCGCGTTTGTAGGCGACCTTCGAGGTAGATTTGCGTTCCCTCATCCAGGTGATTGCTACAGACGTCAGCCAGGCTGCCCCAGGCCACGATATTGAACCATTCCGTCTCTTCGATCTGCTCCCCATCGCTGGAAACCCAGGCGCGGGGCACGGCCAGGGTAAAGGTAGCCACCGGACGGCCGTTTGGCGTATGCCTGATCTCTACAGGCCCATCCAAACGACCGATCAGTAGAACTTTGTTCAGACCCTTGACCATCACATCAACACGGGGATTCGCTCAGGAGTAACCAGAAACCAGCTACGCCTCTTTGCGTACAACCAGGTAACGCATGATGTCTTCAGTGAACTGGAAGTTGCGCTCCAGTTCCACAATCTGCGCCGGATCGAGATTGGCCTCGTAGTAGACATAATAGCCTTCCTGATGACCTTGAATCTCGTAAGCCATGAACCGCTTACCCCAATGATTGACGACGGGCTTTGTCGCCTCTTCATTGCCAGCGGCCATCCAGCCGAGGACACGCTCCAGCAGTTCGTTGCGGGCGGCCTCCTCCAAACCAGGTTGTAAAATAAGGGTGATTTCGTACTCGCGCATGTTGCTATTAACCTCCTTTCCGTGGAATTACTCGGGCGAGTGTTGCCCTTGATCAATGTCAAGAGCGGAAAGCAGCGAACATTCAATTTTTATGCTGCTGTGCAACAAGGGAGGGATAATAACATAGTTTAAGAATTGGACAAGTCCGCTTTTTTCTTTGGCGTTCAACGGTATAATGACTCGAATCGCGGCGCTGTATCCGGCAACGGAGACGCCATAGTTAGAAATGGCGGGTAAACAGATTGCAGAGATGGGATTGGAGGCTAGGGATTAGAGATTGGAGACGGTTCCATCTCTAGCCTCTAAGTCTCCAATCTCTTGCAGGTTGGTTAATCCGCCCTCCTCAGGAGATAGATGATGGTAGATGAAGAGACAACGGCCGTTTCCCCGGCCACGGAAAGCGTTCCACCAGCGGAAGAACACAGAGCGGTGCGAGAGCGTCGCCGCCAGAGAAACAGCCAGGATCGCACCCCGTTTTGGACGCTGCTTGGGGTGATGGTCGGTTTTTTGCTGCCGGCCTGTAGCTGCGCGTTTTTGATGGTAACGGCCGTTTTCAGCACCGGCCTCATGGGCGCAACCAGCGCTCCCCGGCTCACCGGCGTTGGCAGCGGTGATGCTGTAGCAATCGTCCGCATCGAAGGGATCATCCTCAGCGGCGACGGATCCAGCATCAGCGGCAGCGCCTACAGCAGCCGGATCATAGCCGACCTGGAAGCCGCGGAGTCTGATCCTACTGTCAAGGCCATCGTCTTGCGCGTGGACAGCTCCGGCGGCTCTGTCACCGGCTCAGCGGAAATATGGGAAGCGCTGGTGGAGGTCGAAAAGCCGGTCGTCGTCAGCATGGGCGGCACCGCCGCTTCCGGCGGCTATTACGTCAGCGCCCCCGCCGACTACATCATCGCCCGCCCCGACACCCTCACCGGCAGCCTCGGCGTCATCCTCACGCTCTACGAAGCCTCCGAGCTGATCGAAGAGATCGGGATCAAGGTGATCAATATCGCCAGCGGCGAAAACAAGGCGATGGGCAGCATGTGGGATGAATTAACCCCAGAGCAGACGGAAATTCTACAAAGCATCGCCGATGAGGCATTCGAGGATTTTGTGCAGGTGATTGTGGCAGGACGGGGGATGAGCGAAACGGCCGTTCGCACCCTGGCGGATGGTCGGGTTTATTCCGGCCGGCAAGCCCTGGCCAACGGGCTGGTTGATCAGCTTGGCAACTTCCAGGACGCCATAGACAAAGCGGCCGAATTAGGCGGCATCAGCGGCACACCGCGCCTGGTCGAATACACCCGCGAACCTTCCTGGGCGGAACTCTTCTTTGGCTTCGCCACCCGCTTCGGCCAGAGCGAGGCAGAGCGAACCCTGGCGCTGATCAACGAATTGACCACGCCCTCGCTGGAGTATCGCTACGTCGGCCCACTTTCCCGCTAAAACACCACAAGCGGCGCTCCATAACGGCGCGCCGCTTTTGTGAACTCTATGAAAAAATTCCTCCTATCTGTGTTCGGCAATCCCTATTCCTTATTCCATAGAGCATTGCCTCTGATAGACGCTGGCAGAAAACGGTATACGGACTTCGGGATACGGGCACTTCATATTTTCGGCCTGCTCGCCTGTATGCTCTTGATCGGGCAGATAGCCCGGCCGCCAGAAGCGCAGGCCCAGGGGCAAACCCGCCTGGTTCTCGCTTTCTATTATGCCTGGTACAGCCCAAACTCTTTTGGGCCGGGGCGCACCCCCTTCCAACCAGTCGCCCCCTATTTTTCCACGGACGCTGGGACCATCCAACGCCACGTCAATGAGGCGCGTTCGGCCGGGATAGATGGCTTTGTGCAAAGCTGGTATGGGCCACAGACGACCAACAACCAGACCGAGACAAATTTCCAAACCTTGCTGAACGTGGCCGGGGGCATGGGGTTTAAAGCGGCCGTCCATTTTGAGGCGGGCAGCCCATTTTTTGCCAACAACGATGACCGCATCAGCGCCTTGCGCGCGCTGTTCGCCACCCACACCACCCATCCCGCCTACCTGCGCGTGGATGGCAAACCGGTCGTCTTCTTTTGGGCCAACTGGCTGATCTCCCCAGGGGAATGGCTGACGATTCGTAACGCAGTAGACCCCGACCGCAACAGCATCTGGATCGCCGAGGGGGGGGATACCAGCTATCTGAATGCCTTCGATGGGCTGCACCTGTACAACATCGCCTGGTCGAGCAATCCGGCGGGCACGGCCGCTACCTGGGCGGCCAATACCCGCGCTGCCGCCAGCACCTATGGCGGCTTTAAGTATTGGGTGGCTACCGCCATGCCTGGCTGGGACGATACACTGCTTGGGCGAAGCGGCTCTTTCTCACGGAATCGGGCTGATGGCGACTTTTATCGGGCAACGTTTAGCGGCGCAGCCGCCAGCGCGCCGGACATGCTGATCATCACCTCTTTTAATGAATGGAAGGAAGGCAGCCAGATCGAGGCCAGTCTGGAGCATGGCAATGCGTATCTGCAATTGACGGCCGAATTGAGCGCCGCTTATAAATCGGGCACGCTGCCCTCGGTCCCGCTGCCACCGCAGCCAACAGCCAACCCCAACCCCGGACCGACAACGGCCGTTACCCCGCAAACCATCACCCAGGTCAACACTCCCGGCCCGTCGCCTACGCCGACCAATACACCCCCACCGACGGCCACCCCCAGCCCCATCGCCTCGCCAACGGCGCAGCCGGATGGCCGCATCCTCTACACCGTCGTCGCTGGCGACACGCTGCTGCTGATCGCCACCCGTTTTGACGTGTCGCTAGACGACCTCTACACCTTCAACACCCTCAGCGGCGATGCCCTGCTCAGCGTCGGCCAGACGCTCATCATCGGCTACTCCATGCTCCCGGACGGCTCTACTTTCCTTCCCGGCTTTCCCCAGGCGCGGGTGAAGCCCGACGGCCGTATCATCCACATTGTCGTCCCTGGCGACACCGCCATCGAGATCGCCATTACCTACAACCTGACGCTGCCAGAGTTTTATGAGATTAGCGGGTTGAATGAGACCAGCGTGCTACAGGTGGGGCAAGAGGTGCAAGTCGGCCAGCAGCCGCAACCGGCCGAAGTCGGCGGCTCGACAAATGTGCCGGAAGAACTGGCTACCGCCACCCCGACGCTCAGTCCGACGCCGACAGAGCTACCAACCGAGACCCCTACGTCTGCCCCGCCGACGGCAACGGTAACGGCAACGGCCGTTGCTCTGGCCGACCTCAACACTCCCGCGCCTCAACCCACCAACGCCATGCAAACCGGGACGAATGGTTCTGGCGGCATCACCCTACCCAGCCTGAACACGCTTTTGGCGCTGGCTATAGGCGTGCTGGTGGTTATGGCGCTGGCCGGCGTTGGCCTGCTTCTCCTCAGCCGACGCGGGTAACCAGAGGGGAGCGGGCTGAACGTACTTGTAAGTGCCTATTTACAGCAGGGCAGCCTCTATAGCCTCGGCCAGGGTGCGGCAGCCGATGAGTTCCAGCCCATCAGGGACGTTGAGGCCGGCCCGCCGGAGGGGGCGCGGGGCGACGCAGCGCCTGAACCCCAGTTTGAGCGCCTCGCGCAGGCGTACTTCCAGTTGGCTGACGGCGCGTAGTTCACCGCTGAGGCCGATCTCGCCGACGAAGGCCATGTCGGCGTGGACGGGGCGGTCTTTTACACTGCTGGCGAGGGCAACGGCCGTTGCCAGGTCGGCCGCCGGTTCGTCAATTTGCAAGCCGCCAATGACGTTGATGAATACATCTTTATCATACAGGGGCACGTTGACGCGGCGGGAGAGAACGGCCGTTAATAACAGCAGCCGGTTATAATCTACCCCATTGGCCGTGCGGCGTGGGTTAGAGAAGGTTGTGGCGCTGGCCAACGCCTGCACTTCCACCAATAACGGCCGTGTGCCCTCAATTGTCACGGCGATAGCCGAACCGGGCGCGTTGATCTGTCGTTCCGCCAGAAATGCCTCGGATGGATTCGGCACCTCCACCATGCCCTGCTCCGCCATCTCAAAGACGCCAACCTCGCTCGTCGCGCCAAAGCGATTCTTCACGCTGCGCAGCAAGCGATACCGGTGGAAGGGATCCCCTTCCAGGTACAAGACTGTATCTACAATGTGTTCCAGCACGCGCGGACCGGCGATGGTGCCTTCTTTGGTGACGTGACCTACCAGGAAAACGGTGACGCCGCTATTTTTAGCTAGTTCCTGAAAACGGCTGGCGCATTCGCGCACCTGGCTGACGCTGCCGGCTGAAGAGGAAAGTGCGTCATCGAAGGTGGTCTGGATGCTGTCCACAATCACCAGCGTAGGCTGCACGCTCTCCACATGACTCAAAATCGCCGATAGATTGGTCTCTGTCACCAGGAAAAGGTCGTGGGCCTGCACCTGCATCCGGTCGGCGCGCAGCTTGATCTGGCGGGCGCTTTCCTCGCCGGAAATGTAGAGGGTAGCCCCGTGCTGATTGGCCACCAGGGCGGCCACGTCGAGCAGCAGGGTGGATTTGCCGATGCCCGGTTCGCCGCCCAAGAGGACGAGCGAGCCAGGGACCAGGCCGCCACCAAGCACGCGGGCAAATTCGCTGATGGAGATGGGCAGGCGCTCGATGCCGTCGGCGGTGACTTCGGCCAGGCGCTGCGGTTTGTTGGGGCTGTATCCCTGGGCGCGGCGATTTTTGGCGGCAACGGCCGTTACCTCCTCCACCAGCACCTCTTCTTCCATCGTGCCGAATTGGCCGCACTTCGGGCATTTGCCCATAAATACCGGCGTCGTTCGCCCGCAAGCGCTGCATACGTATTGGGTCTGTTTTTTGGCCACTGTCTTCCTCGTCCGGGCAAGAGATTGGAGACTAGAGGCTGGAGATTCATGTTAGAAGTCCGTATCCCGTTCTCCGATGTCATTTTCCGGAGACAGCTCCTTACGGATTACCGCTTACGGGTACTAGTCTTTACTCTCTAGCCCTGGTGTTTTGAGACCATTTTAGCATATGCTATACTTTTCGCTTGTGATAGATTGGTTCTCCGTATTCATCAACAGTTTGTGGATTTTGGGGTTGGCGATCCTTCTGGCCTCTTTCAGCTATCAGTATTGGTTAGCGACCGAAGCAAAACGGCCGTTACGCGCTCAACTCAATACAGCCACTTTCCGGAAAACATTCTGGCTCGGTTTTAGCTTTATTGGCGCAGGGCTTATCGGGACCAGCCAGACGTGGTGGGAAACTGGCATATGGACCTTTTTCACATTGCTTAGTCTCTATTCCCTCTATACACTGAGTCAAGATTCGTAAGCAGTAAAGCAACCCTATGGGAGTTTCATAAGCAGTATGGATATAAAAGATTATTTCGCGCTGGTCTGGCGGTGGTCCTGGTTGATTGTGGTGGGTGTCTTGGTAGCGGGGGCAGCCGCTTACCTGGTCAGCCGTAACACCACCCCGGTGTACCGGGCCACGACCCGATTGATGATTGACGAAGCGCCGGGCAGCAACACAGGCAACGATTATTCTCGTGTGCTGTATGAACAACGTCTGGCTCAGACTTATGTGGAAATCCTCACCACTGCCCCTATTCTGGAAGAGACGATCAATGAGTTAGGCTACCCGTTCACCGTCAACCAATTGCGGAGCAAAATCTCCGTGTCCGCGCCACAAGACACCAAGATCATCGTCATCAGCGTGGAAGATACGGACCCAATGCGAACGGCCGTTATCGCCAACACCCTCGCCGAAGTCTTCATCCAAGAAAATCAGGCGCGTGAAAGCCTGCGTTACGCCGAACCCATCGCCAACTGGCAGCGACGCCTGGACGAGATTGGCGACGACATTCTCGCCCTCGAAACACAACTCAACAACGTGCGCGACGTCGAAACAGCAGAAGGGCAAGCCCTGCAATCTCGCCTGGAAACCCAGCTCAAAGAGGCGCAAATCCGCTACACCGACGTCTTCAACAATCTGAACCAATTGCAAATTTCCCAGGCGAAAGAGAGCAGCAACCTGGTTCCGATTGATCCGGCCACCACCCCAACGACGCCGATCCGCCCACGCACAACCACCAACACCTTGCTGGCCGCTGTCGTTGGCGGGATGCTGGCGCTGGGCATCATCTTTCTGATCGAATACCTGGACGACACAGTCAAGACGCCGGATCAGGTGCTGGCGGATACCGGTCTCTCCACGCTCGGCGCAATCGCCAACATCAAAGCAGAGACACCGCCACAGATGCTCATCTCCCGAACCGCGCCGCGCGATCCAATCTCTGAGGCGTATCGGGTGATTCGGACAAACCTGAGCTTTTCGGCGATAGACCAGGGGTTGAGCAGCCTGCTGGTTACCAGCTCCTCGCCGGGCGAAGGCAAATCAACAACTGCGGCGAACCTGGCTATCGTCCTGGCGCAAACGGGTAAGCGGGTGATTTTGGTGGACGCCGACCTACGCCGGCCGACACAGCACAAAATCTTCGAGAAGCCGAACAACCAAGGGTTGACAACGGCCGTTCTCGACACCTCCACCTCCGTCAGCTTTCACGTTCAAGAGACAGCCATCCCCCATCTGAGCCTGATGACAAGCGGCCCCATCCCGCCAAACCCGGCCGAATTACTCAATTCGCAACGCATGACCCAGGTTCTCCAGGAATTACAAGAAATCGCCGATGTCGTTCTCTTTGACACGCCTCCGGTCTTGACGGTGGCCGACGCCTCCATTTTAGGCGCGTTGGTCAGCGGCTGCCTGCTGGTGGTTGACACCGGCAAGACCCGGCGCGGCGCATTTGTCGGCGCAGTAGAGCGCCTGGAAAGAACCGGGGCGACGTTGTTTGGCGTGGTCTTAAACCGGCTAATTCTGGAGCGGCGCGGGTATGGCAGCTACTACTACTATCATTATTACACGTCGTATGACTACAACAGCCAGACGAAACGGAAACGCTCGCCTGGCTCCGGACGGACCTTGCGTTTGCCAAACTGGTTGGCCACGCTGACCAAACGGTAGACGATTTATGTCCACGACAGGCAACGGCCGTTCCGCAAATCTCATCATCCTCATGGGCGTCTTCTGGCTTATTTTGGCCGGAGCGCTCCTTTTCTACCAGCTTGCTACGCCGCCCACCGTTCAGGTGGAATGGGAGACGGCCACCGAATTGGACACGGCCGGCTTTTTCCTGTATCGCAGCGAGGCAGCCGACGGCGAGTTTGTTCAGGTGAACCAGACGCTCATTGATAGCCAGGGCAGTCCTGTCACCGGGGCGGCGTATCGCTACGTAGACCGGCAAGTCGAGCCGGGCGTCACCTATTTTTATCTGCTGGAAGAAGTGCAAAAAGACGCCAGAACCAATCGGTATGAAGAGGATATGTTCTCTTATACCGTGCCGCGTGTGACGTGGTGGGCTGTGGTCTTAACGGCCGTTACCTCCCTCATCGGTCTTGCCTTACTGGTCTCTGGCATCAAAGAAGGGAAAGCCTCATGAATCACGCGCAAACGCAGCGACCGACTATCGCCGACAGCCTCACCTGGCGCATTTTAGATGGCGACGCCGTGATCGTCTCACCGCGCAGCGGCAAAATTCAAGTTCTTAACCAGAGCGGCGCGCTGATCTGGCAATGGCTGGCGACCGGCAAGAGTACCGCAGAGATTCTCAGCGCTCTGGTTGACGAATACACCATCAGCCCGGAACAGGCGCACCTCGACCTGGAAACCTTTCTAACCGATCTGACGCAGCGCGGCCTGGTTACCTGGCAACCGACCGCCTGACATGACACCATCGCGTACACCCATCCTACCCGTTTTAGGAGACAGCTTATGTGGTTGAAACGAACCCCTGCTCTATTGTTGGCTCTCTGCCTCCCCCTGGTCGCCATTGGCGCTCTGGCTATGTTGGGCCAGACTGAACTCGCCGCGCAAACGCTGCCGGCCGAAGGCACAGCAGTGCATCTTACGCAGGAGTCGGAGAATGGGGTGAGCTTTCGCCTGGAAACGGCCGTTTACCACGTCTCCCCCGATAACCATCTGCAAATCGCCGGTCTGGACGCAGCGCTGAGCAACCCCGGCGTGCCCGCCTTGCCTTACTACACCACCTTCATCGCCCTGCCCCCAGAGGCGGAGGTAACGATCCAGGTAGAAACTGGGCCGATTATCACCCGGCCGGCCCCCGACGCGCTGGCTGTCACGCCGGAGCCAGAGATGGCTTACGCCAACGACGATGCGGAGTCGCTCTTCCCCGGCACGCCGGATGCCAGCGCCCTGGCCGCCTGGGTGCTGGACCCCGCCTATGACGCGGAAGATTGGTATCCAACGGCCGTTTACCAACTCTCCGATCCCATCTATTACCGCGATCTGCGCCTGGTCCAAGTCACCCTCTATCCGCTGCGCTACCACGCCAGCCAGGGCCAGATTGAGCAGATCACAGACATCTCCGTCACTCTCCGCTTCAGCGGCAGCGACCTGAGCAAAATTCAACCCCTGTCCGGCGACGACGCCTCTTATCAGGTGATACGCCAGAACGTTCTGAACTTCGAGCAGGGCATGACCTGGCGTCACCTGCCGCAAAATCTGCTTGAATTACCCGGCCCTGGTCTGCCCATCGGCGTGGACACCTACAAAATCCAGGTAGACAGCGATGGCATTTATGAAATTAGCGGCGCAGAGTTGGCGGCCGCCGGCATGAATTTGGGCCAGGTAGACCCGGCCACCATCGAGATGATGCACCGGGGCCAGCCTGTCGCCTACCAATTCATCGGCAACCCGGCCGATGGTTTCCAACCCGATGAGGCCATCCGCTTCTTTGGCGCGGCCTTTACCGGGTCGCGCCTGGAGACCCAGTTCATCAACGACAACGTCTACTGGCTCTGGGCAGGGGGCAATCCCACTTACGTTACGCAACGAGCCAACGCCGCCGGTCAGGGCCAACCAACCCTCGCCAGCTTCCGCAGCGCCATCACCAGAGAAGAAGACCTGATATTCAACGCGACGCTCACCAACCAATGGCACACTTTCCCCAACGAGCCAGACGCCTGGTATTGGGATGACGTGAGGCAAAGCACAAACCCCGCCGTCACGCGAAATTACGCCATCGTCCTGCCCCACCCGGCGTCCGACGGCGACGATCCAACATATTTGGTGGAAATGCTGTCCAGAGAAAGCAGCACCCAACCTAGCAACCTGCAATACGTTGTCCACGCGACGATCAACAGCTATCCGGTTGAGGGCGAGATAACCTGGCAAGGGATGCGCAACGTCAATTTAACGGCCAGCCAGCCAATCACCACCCTGCTGAATGGCGCGAACAACGTGCGGTTGGTCTTTACCAGCAACCCCGGCGCGCGGGTTTACCTGAACCGGATCAGCGTCGAGTATGAACGTTGGCTCACGGCCGACGCCGATCAACTATTTTTCACCAAGCAAGACGCTCCCGGCATCCAGCAGTTTCCGGTGAACAATTTCAGCGAAGGTGATCCGGGTCAATTCCTGGTTTGGGACGTGACTGATCCGTTACACCCTGAGCAGGTAACTCTGGACAGCGGCGATATAGCGGGCAGCGGCCCCTATACGGTGACATTTACCAGCCGCGAGGGGGATAACGGCCGTTATCTCGCCACCACCCTGGCCAACGTGCAAACCGTCAAACAACTTAGCCAATACGTCCCGCAAAACCTGGAACCGGCCGGCGGAGCCGACTGGATCGCCATCAGCCATCATCTCTTCAAGAGCGAAGCCCAACGGCTGGCCAACCATCGCGCCGCCCCCCAATTTGGCAGCCTGTCCACCCACGTCGTAGACGTTGAGGAGGTCATCAACCAGTTCGGTTACGGCCTGCCCCTGCCAGAAGCCCTGCGCCACTACCTGGGCTACGCCCTGGCCAACTGGTCACTGGCCCCCAATTACGTGGTCCTCGTTGGCAGCGGCACGTACAACCCGCGAAACCTGCAATGTTTCAGCACTGCGTCACCGTGCGACGTATGGGATGCAAACCAGCCCAACTTTGTCCTCACCGACATCCAGTTTGTAGACCGCTTTCAAGGCGCTATCCCCACCGACCATACCTTCGTGACGCTGGCCGGGAATGACTTAATCCCCGACATGGCCATCGGACGGCTGGTGGTGAACACCCTGGGCGAAGCTGCCAACGTCGTCTCCAAAATCATCCAGCACGATCAGAACCAACTTATCCCAACCGAGGCCCAGCGAAGGATGCTCTTTGTCGCCGATAGTACCGATAGCGGGGGAAATTTTTGCCTGGAGAACAGCAACGCCGGCGCCAAACTCCCGCCCAGCATCCCGCAAGACCATCTTTGCATCACACAACCCTCTATCAGCGAAGCGGATCGGGTGCGCGGCGAGATGGCGGCGCAGATCAACCAGCCGGACGGCGGGATCAACATCTTGAATTACCGGGGTCATGGCTCCGTCCAGTTTTGGGTAAGAAATTTCCCACTCTTCAACGTCAACCAGCTTTCTTATCTTGCTGACCCAGATTCTTACGCCGGTCAGGTCTACATAACAACGACCACCAATTTCTGGCACAACGCCAACCGGCCGGCAATCATCATCAGCGCGGATTGCCTGGATGGGAATTTTGCATTTCCCGGCCGTCTCGCTCTGAGCCAGGTTTTCATGGTCATGCCAAACGTCGGCACGGCCGCCCACTGGTCTTCAACCGGGTTGGGCTTCACGTTTGAGCATACCGTCCTGGTAGACGGCCTCTACGCCGGGGCATTTGCCGGAGGGCTGACAGCGTTAGGAGACGCCATCAACCACGCCAAGTTTGTCTACCACAACGCCGGGCTGCATCCATCGGAGCTATACAGCTTCTTGCTTCAAGGCGATCCGGCGATGCAACTGTACCGCCCGGACTTGAGCCTGGAAAAAAGCTCGCCGCAGAGCAGCGCCACCATTTACCCCGGCGACACAGCGACTTTCCACCTGACGGTGCAAAACAATGGTATCTACGCCAGTAAGATCGTCCTGACGGATAGTTTACCGGTCGGTCTGATCTATCAGGCGCACAGCGCTTCACAGCCGGTTGACCTGACCATCTCCGGTTCAGACCTGGTCTTTGCCCTGGAAGAGCCATTGGCCTGGGGAGAGAGCGCGAGTTTGACGATAACGGCCGTTGTCACCAACGGCGTAGATGGGCTGCTGACCAATCAGGCAGTGGTAAGCAGCGCCGGATGGGATCTGAACCTGGCCGACAACCAGGCCAGCGCCCCTCTCCTGGTGCGCGATACCGACATCCGCCTGACAAAAAGCTCGCCACAAAGCAATCTGCCAGTGTACGCTGGCGACGAAGCGATCTTCCATCTGGTGATTCGCAATGATGGCCTTTCCGTCAATAATGGCATCACATTAACGGACTATTTGCCACCGGAGTTACAATATCAAGCATACACCGCCTCCGTCCCGGTCACGCTGACCGTGAACGGCCAGGCGTTACAGTTCGCCCTGGCCGATCCGCTGGCCAGCGGCGACAATGCAGCGATTACCATTACCACGATCATCGCCGACGAGGTTGTTGGTCTTCTGACAAACAGCGCCATCGTCCGCGGCGAGGGCGGGGCTGAAGATGAAGCAAGCGCTTCGATCTTCGTCCTGCCGCCCGTCTATTTAAACTATCTACCTATCACTGTGAAACCGTAACATGCGACCAAGAATTTTCGTCTTCTCTTGTTTTGTCCTGTTCGCCGCCCTGGCCCTGGCCTTGTCAATAAGCTCTGCCCTGGCGCAAGGTGGGGAGAATCAGCCAACGGCCGTTGGTCTGGTTAGTTTCAGCGCGGCAACACACGCCAACGGGGTTCTTCTCACCTGGGAAACCGCCACAGAGTTAAACACGATCGCCTTTGTCATGCACCGGCGCACCGGCAACACCGGCGACTTCGCTCTCCTTGAGGACATTGGCGTGATAGATGCCTTAGGCAGCCCGGCGCTGGGTTATATCTACCAGGTGGTGGATGAAACGGCCGTTCTCGGCCAGACCTACACCTACCGGCTGATCGAAATAGAGTCTAACTTGTCCCAACACACGCTGGCTGACGTGACGATCATAGTCGGGGCGACGCCCACCCCAACCCCCAGCCAGACGCCAACCACGACGGCAACGAGCGTTCCGGCAACCAACACGCCCACCCCAACCCCTAGCCGTACGTCCACAGTAACGGCCACGCCCAGCGCCACCTCGGTGGCCGGGGCCACCGCCGTTGCCACGTCTGCCGAGCCGGCGGCCACAGCCACTCTTGCGCGCATTGTCACCATCACCCCCGCCGCCAACAGCAGTTCGCCGGGTGAGACAGTGGGCGTGGCCCAACCAACGGCCGTTCCCCAACCCGCCAACCCCTCTTCCAACAGTCTGGCTGCCCCAACCACAGCCGCGCCGCCGCCAGCAGAAGGGGCTGAGCGAGGAAACGTCGTCCTGGCACAAGAAGAAGCGACGCCGACGCCTCAGGCCACAGAGCGCGCGGGCCATTCTCCTGGCGAACTGTTCCCCGCCGAGCTTCCCTCGGAACCGGCCGCTTCGTCGCAGGCTGACGACGAAACCACCGCCACGGCGCTTGTCGTCATCGGCAGCGACCCCGCGGCTTACGACGGGCCAACCACCCTTCCCAACAATACCGCCGACGCTCGTCCGGTAAACGGCCGTTCCACCCTCTATCTGTGGATTGGCTTCGTCGTGGCGCTGCTCATCTTCATCACCGGCGTCGTCGGCTCCATCATTCTCTACACCCGCCGGACGAGATAGCGCCACCATGTTTCGCTTAACCTGGTTCTCTATTCGCCGTCTCAGCCTGACGCTCTTTTGGAGCCTGATTGGCTTGCTGCTCCTGCTCGCGCTCAACGCCTGCCGCGCCGAGAGCGCTCTTCCTCCTCCGGTCAGTGGCGAAACGACCAGCGACCGGATCAAATTCCTGGTACAAGAAGATGGCTTTGTCCGCGTCAGTCAGGCCGATTTACTGGCCGCCGGGCTGGAATTTACGGCGTTCAACGCCGACCACCTGCGCCTGACAGAAGGAGGAACGGCCGTTCCCTTTCACCTCGCCGACGACCACCTCATTTTCTACGGCCAGCGCCCGACCAATCGCTACACAGCCTACCGTCCATACATCCTCCAGGCAGACGCGCCGGGGGAAGTGATGGGGGAAACGGCCGTTGTCACCTCTACCAACAGCCCGGCCATCACCCAAATCAGCCGCACCCTCCGCCTCGAAGAAAACAAAGTCTACGATTCTCAATCCCGCGACTTCGCCCACACCCTCCAACCAGAAACGGCCGATGACGACCTCGACCTCTGGTTCTGGCAATCGCTGCGCCAGGGGAACAGCCTCCCCTTCGACTTCGATCTCCCCCTGGTCGGCGACGGCTCCGGCCAGGTTCGAGTACAGATGCGCGGCGAAAGCCACAGCCCCGACATCGAAGACGACCACGATTTCGACGTCATCGTCAATGGGCAAACCATCGGGACCATCCGCTTCGATGGTCAGATTTTCTACACCGGCGTGTTAGACCTGCCGCCCGGCACACTACAAGCGGGGAAAAATAACCTTATCCTGGACAACAGCCCGCCCGGCGCGGCTTTTCTGGACATGATGCTCCTCAACTGGATCGAGATTGATTACGCCACGCCGCCGCAAGCCGTCGCCGACCAGGCCGCCCTTCAAGGGCAATCCGGCGTGGTGACGCTCGGCGGCTTCAGCGGCCCACCGCTGCTCTTCGACATCAGCCAACCGGAAGCGCCCCGGCTGCTCACCGGCGTAGCCAGCGACGCCAACGAACTCAGCCTGGCCGTTGATCCAACCGCCCACCTGGTTGCCGTTGGGCCAGGCGGTTATTTACCGGCCAACGTCCAGCGGGTGCGGGAAAGCAACTGGCGCAGCCCGGACAATGGGGCCGATTTGCTCATCGTCACCACCGACGCGCTGGCCCCCGCTTTGCAACCGCTGGTCGAGGCGCGGCAGGCTGAAGGGCTGCGCGTGGCTGTCGTGCCGGTGGCTGAGATTTCTGATGAATTTGGTCATGGGGCGAACACCCCGCAGGCGATCAACGCCTTTGTCACCTACGCCTATGAAAGCTGGCAGGAACCTGCCCCCCGCTATCTCTTCCTGGTGGGAGACGCCACGGCTGACTACCGCAACTATTTGGGCCAATCCCCAGCCAACGTCGTGCCGCCGCCAATGGTCCCGGTCTCTTTCAGCGGCGAAACGGTGAGCGATGCCCGCCTGGCCGACGTGACCGACGACATGCGCCCGGAGTTGGCTGTCGGCCGGTGGCCGGTGGATTCGGCAACGGCCGTTGCCGAATTGGTAGAACGCACCCTGGCTTATGAACGGGGAACGGCCGTTGACCAGGCCATCTTCGCCACCGACGGCAGCGAATCCCAATTCGCCAGCATCGCCCAACGCTTGAGCGAACGCGGCGGCCTGCGCGACGAGCAAATCACCCTGCTCAACGCCCCCCAATCCAGCGACGTGTTGGCCAGTTGGCGCGAAGGAGCCTGGTTGACCACCTATATCGGACATGGCAGCCTGACGCAATGGGGCAAAGAAAACATCTTTACCCAAGATGCCGTCGGCGGCTTACAAGGCGAAACGCCGCCCATCGTCTTGCAACTCACCTGCCTCACCGGTCTATTCACCCATCCAGAGCAAACCTCGTTGGCGGAAATGATGCTGCTGCACAAACAAGGCCCAGTCTTGCAGGTGGCAGCGACCAGTCTCACGCTCTCCGGCCATCAGGAACCCTTCGCCGCCACCTTGCTGGCCGATCTCGCCAACCCATCTGTCGAGCGTATTGGCGATGCGTTGCAAAACGCCAAACGTTCCCTCGACGTCAAAAACACCGGCCTGCGCGAAGTTAGCGACACCTTCACCCTATTCGGCGATCCCAGCGCCCGTATTGTCCGACCCACCCCATAACGAGGAACGCACGTTGATCGTCGAAGAACAAGAGCCAACCCTCAGCAAACCGGCCACCAGCCACTCCCGGAAACTCTTCTCCTGGTTCAACGCCCTGCTCGGCGTGGCGCTGCTCATTTGGGGCGGCTGGTACGTCGTCAGCCAGATCACGCTGGCGGAGATTGGCCGCGCTCTGGCGCAGGCCAATCCGATTTATATGGGGGTGGCCTTGCTGGTTTTCCTGCTGACGCTGCTGGCGAAGGCGTGGCGCTGGCAATTGCAATTTGTGCCGCGGGCAGAACGGCCGTTTTTCGCCGCCACCTTTTGGGCAATGATGCTAGGGCAATTCGTCAACACGGCCGTTTCCTTCATGCGCCTGGGCGAGATCGCCCGCGTCTACGCCCTGTACCAACAAAGCGGCATCAGCAAACTCAAAAGCCTGGGAACCCTCGTCCTGGAAAAGACCCTGGACCTGATCATGCTGCTGCTCACCCTGGTCGTCCTCATCCCCTTCGTCGTCCTGCCCGATTTTATCGCCGAGCAGGGCGTCAGCCTGGGGTTGGCGGCGCTGTTTGCCCTGGTCGCCCTTTATCTTCTGGCCTATCAAACCCGCCTGATCCTGCGCTTCACCGCCTGGGCGCTGCAACCGCTGCCCGCCCATTGGGGCCGACGCTTGCTGCAATTCGCCGCCTCCGGGCTGGATGGATTGGCCGCGTTGCGCAGCAGTCGCAGCCTGCTCAGCCTGCTCGCCCTCTCCAGCTTGGTCG
>CAYONK010000014.1:0-331 GCA_964405285.1 uncultured Ardenticatenaceae bacterium | reverse complement strand
TTGCCCTTTGGGCTGCTGGAAGCGATCCTGATCAACCTGGTCGTCACAGTCGCCGGAGCGTTGCCCGTGCCCACGCCCGGTAAAATCGGCGTCTTTGAGTTTGCCGTCGTCTTTATGCTGCGCCAGTTCGGCTTCAACGACGAGGCGACCGCCTTCAGCTACGCAGTGGTGTTCCACCTGCTGATCATCGGGCCGCAGCTACTCCTGGGGGCGATTGCTGCCTGGCGCACCGATTGGCGCTGGGGGGAAACGGCCGTTTCCCCCGCCGCCGCCCAAGCCGGCAAATAACCAGCAGCGCCTATTCGCCATGATCTCCGTTATCGTCCCCGCC
>CAYONK010000013.1:3964-19399 GCA_964405285.1 uncultured Ardenticatenaceae bacterium | reverse complement strand
CGATCAAAGGGGCAGCAGCGAGTGTGGGTGGCGAGACGCTGCGGGTGGCGGCGCAGCAAGTAGAAGAGGCCGTCAGAGAGGGCCATTGGCCGGCCGCGCAAGACGGGTTCGCCCAGTTAGAGGAGCAGTTTGCCCAATTGAAGCACGTTATGGCACAATAATGGGCAAATTTTTGTAACTACCAAGCCGTTGGTTAGTTTGATGGTTGGCTAGTTGGCTAGAAACATATGAATAAACGAACCAACCAACAAACTTTCTCAGAGAGGCTTACTACAACGAGACTTCTTCGTTATGTCATGCTGAGCGAAGCGAAGCATCCCCATGACTCGGCATGTAGACAAGGTTTTGGTTAACAAAATGGCGTAGGGATTCTTCGCCTGCGGCTCAGAATGACAAAGTCTCGTTGTAGCATTAGTAATTACCAATTTTTGCAGATTTCTGTCGGTTTAGGCAACTCTAAGCCTCTTTATGAATGAATCATAGAGAGGCGCGGGGGATGTAGAGAGAAAGAGGGGGGAGACCTCCACGCTCTTTATGCCTCTGCGTTGTCTTGTTTCAGTAAGCTCGCAGTTGAATAGCCAATGACAGTTACTCGTGTCCTCGTCGTTGAAGATGACAAAAGTGTGGCCCAGGTATTGGAAGCGATGCTGCTGCGCAGCGGCTACCAGGTGCAGTTGGCCCACAATGGCCAGACAGCCTATTCTCTGATTGAAACCAGTCAATTTTGTGTCGCTATTTTGGACCTGAATTTGGGGAAAGGGGAGATTAGCGGCATTGATTTGCTGGCCGCGCTGCGGGAACGGTCGCCGGAAACGGCCGTTATTCTTCTCACCGGTTACGCCACTATAGACAGCGCCATTGCAGCCGTGCGGCTGGGCGCCCATGATTACCTGCTTAAACCGGCCAACCTGGCTCAGGTGCGCCATAGCATTGCCCAGGCATTGCAAAAACAGGCCGAAGCAAACAAGCAGCACACGCTTCTTAACCAGCTCGAAGAACGCCTGAGCCACACCCTGTCGGATGTGCGCCAGGTATTGCAAGGGGGAACGGCCGTTCCCCCCACCCCTGCCTCAGACACCCGGTTTATGGAACATGGCGACCTGATCATTGATCTGGCCCGCCAGGTTGTTCTTTTCCACGATCAACCCTTAGACCTGACTTTCATCGAATACAGCTTGCTGGCTTCCCTGATCCACGTCGCCCCACGTCTGGCCACACCCCAGGAACTAGTCTCCCAGATTCACGGCTACAACAGCGATTATGATGAAGCCAGCGATCTCATTCGCCCCCACATCTCTCGCTTGCGCCGTAAACTAAACCAGGTTGGGGCGGGCAACATCATCCGCACCATTCGCGGACGGGGATACATAGTTGACGTAGAGGGAGCCACCTAGCGCATCATGAAGGATTCATAGATACGGCGAAAGATCATAGACTGGCTTTTTTAGCTTTTTGGTTACAGGTGACAGGTTACAGGTGGCTTCAGCTTGCGACTTGTAACCTGAACGCTTGCACCCGACATTCATCTGGTCATTTCGCAACAAAACCGCAACAGTATTATCACAGACAACCCAACTCTAGCAGTGTATAGTTAGCGTTTAATTGAGTAAAAGTCAAGTGAGAATGAGTACAGGCGCGATCAGCTTCGCTGTCGCCAAACAGCCCTCGTCATCCTTCAGCACCTTTCATCTCCCCGAACCATATCGGCCATCTCCAGAAAACCGTTAAGCGGTTCGTCTCTCATGGGCTGTACACTTCTCACGTTTTGGTCGTGGTGTAATACCAAATCATGAAGAAAAACACCCTCTTATTCTTGATGCCAAAATCCCAACAATCTGGCATTCTGATAACGGCCGTTACCGGCATCCTTTGCTTCAGCCTCATCATCGCACTTTACCCCCGCTACAATACAGAACTGATCCCCCTGGTGATTGTGCCAATCCTGGTTGGCGCCTGGACGTTAGAGTGGCGAGCGGCAACAGTCAGCACCCTATACGTATTCACCGCCACCTTCCTGGTCAACACAGCCTTCGCCGATGTATCCGTAGCCCTACAACAACTGTTCAGCTTTGGCGCCCTAAGCTCCATCATCGCGGCAATGATCATGGGCGCAATCCGCCTCATAGTCATCCGCTCACAAGAGCAATCAACCATGTTGGCCGAGGAGCGAGCCGCCTTGCGGCGAGAAATTACCGAACGCCAGCATGCGGAGCAAGCCCTGCGTCAGAGCGAAGCGCGCTATCGCGCCATCGTTGAGGACCAAACAGAGCTAATCTGCCGATTCCAGCCAGATGGCGCGCTTACCTTCGCCAACCAGGCTTACTGCCAATACTTTGAGAAAGAGTATAGCGAACTGGTAGGCCACACTTGTCTGCCACTGATCCCTGAGGAAGATCGGGCTTTTGTAACAGCGCAGTTTAACACCCTTAACTATAGCAACCCGGTAACCCAGTATGAACATCGGGTGATGCTTAATAATGGGGAAACGCGCTGGATGCAGTGGACAGATCGGGCCATTTTTGACGAAGCTAGTAGCTTAGTGGAGTTCCAATCCGTAGGCCGCGACGTAACCGCCCAAAAGCTGGCGGAAGCGGAAGTTCAACGGTTAAACGCCGACCTGGAACAGCGCGTAGCGCTGCGCACCACAGAATTGGCGCAAGCTATTGAGGAATTACGCAAAGAGATAGCTGAACGCCAACGAGTGGAAACAGATCTGCTAGAAAGCCGCGAGCGGCTGCAATTAGCCCTCAGCGCCGCCCAGGCCGGGGTCTGGGTCTGGAATATAGACGCCAACCAGATTACCTGGTCTGATGAAAATTACCGGCTAATCGGGTTACAGCCAGGCAGCTTGAAGCCACGTTATAACGATTGGTTAGACCGCATTCACCCCGATGATCGGGAAGCGATCAACAAACAGATCAACGACACTATCGGCGCCGCGTCTAATCTGGACGTTGAATTCCGCGTGATCTGGCCCGATGGCCGCATTCGTTGGCTCAGCGGCATTGGTCAGATGCGCCTGGGCGAAAACGGGCAACCTGAGGCGATGTATGGCATCCAGATGGATATTACGGAGCGCAAGCGGATCGAAGCGGAGATCAGAGCTTCCCTCCATGAAAAAGAAGCGCTGCTGAAAGAAATCCACCACCGGGTAAAGAACAATCTACAAGTGATTGCCAGTATGCTCAATTTGCAATCTACCTATCTAGAAGATGCGCAGGCGCAATCATTGTTGCAGGAAAGTCAAAATCGGGTGATCGCTATGGCGACGATTCATGAGAAACTCTACCAATCCAAGAATCTGGCTCGAATTGACTTTGGCGCCTATATTCATGATTTAACCGCTCAGTTGTTGAGCGGCTATATGGGCAACGACCATACTATCCAATTAAAAGTCGTCGCCGAAGATATTTGGTTAAGCGTCAACACGGCCGTTCCCTGCGGCCTTATTCTCAATGAGCTTGTGTCTAACGCTCTGAAGCACGCTTTTCTCGCCGACCAGACAAAAAAGCTAATTAAAATCCGCTTCCACCGCATCGCCGACAATCGGGTGCGCCTGTGTGTGGCCGACAATGGCGTGGGTATTGCCTCGCGCAACAACCCCCAGCAAACAAACACGCTGGGATTGCAGTTAGTGTACACTTTGGTTGGGCAACTCGGCGGCAGTTTAAAGGTTGAGAATAGAAACGGCGCGACTTTTGAACTCACATTTCCCATTTCCTATGAAGGAATAAGTTAATGAGCGCAGAACGTATATTGGTTGTTGAAGATGAAGGTATCATCTCATTAGATATTCAAAACCGGCTCCGCAGCGCCGGGTATATCATCGCAGGAGCCGCTTCTTCTGGGCAAGAAGCGATTGAACAAGCCATATCCTTGCAACCAGATTTGATTTTGATGGATATTAAGCTGCAAGGCCAACTAGACGGCATTGAGGCGGCTCACCAGATCGTGTCCAGGTTAAATACGCCGATTATTTACCTGACGGCTTACGCTGATGAGGAAACGTTAAAAAGAGCCAGGGCAACGGCCGTTTTTGGCTATCTGCTCAAGCCATTTAAGGAGCGCGAACTGGTAGTCACCGTGGAGATGGCCCTGGCCCGGCACAAGCTAGAACGCCAGTTAAAAGAAAGCGAACAATGGTTTAGCACACTACTAAACAGCATCAACGACGCCGTAATCGCCACAGATGAGCAAGGCCGCGTCAAATTTATGAACCCCCTGGCTGAAACATTAACCGGTTGGCGGCAATCTGAAGCGGCCGGCACAGATGCCGACCAGGTTTTTCAGGTTTTTGACACAGCCAAACAACAACGAATTCCTTGCCCTGTGAAGCAAGTGCTAAGCACAGGCGAACGCTCTCTATTACAAAATAGCGCTTCGCTGCTTACCCACAACAAGGCCGAGATCCACACCGATTACAGCGCCGCGCCAATTATGAGCGACCAGGGCGAAATCATCGGGGTGGCGCTTATCTTCCGCGACGTAACAGAACGCAAAAAGGCCGAAGAATTACTGCTGCAAGCGCAAAAAATGGAGAGCCTCGGCCTTCTGGCTGGCGGCGTGGCGCACGACTTCAACAATTTGTTGGCAGCCATTCTGGGTCAGATCTCTCTGGCGCAAGCCAAATTGCCACAGGACAACAAGATTGCCCCGCATCTGACAAAAGCGCTGCATGTGGCTGAACAGGCCGCCGAACTGACCCGGCTGCTGCTCATCTATTCCGGTCGGGGCCAGTTTAGATGGCAGCCCATCTCCCTCAACGACTTTGTGGAGAAAAACCGGCAACTCCTGCAAGCCGCCATTCCTAAGAGTATAGAAATTCAACTAGACCTGACCGATTCGCGTCTGCTGATTGACGCCGACCCGACACAAATGCAACAGTTGATCATGAATCTGATCTTGAACGCGGCCGAAGCTATCGGCGACCAGGCAGGCGCAATCGCGCTGCGCACCAATCGCCAAACAATCACCGACGAAGACTCAGACTATTGGCGCTACACCGGAAAAGCATTGCCGCCGGGCGAATATGCTCTGCTAGAGGTGGCTGACACGGGCTATGGTATCCCCCCCGACCTGGCGTCGAACCTGTTTGAACCATTCTTCACGACCAAGCCAATGGGGCGCGGTTTGGGGTTACCGGCCGTCTTGGGGGCAGTGCGCGGCCATCAGGGGGGGATTTATTTTGATAACCAGATGGAAGGGGGCGCCCTATTTAAGCTAATCTTCCCTATTAGCCAGCAGAAAGCGCTGCCAGTTGTTGTGGAAAGTTCGCCCAGCCTTGCCCACGAGACGATCAACAGTCGAAAAGTTCTGGTCATTGACGATGAACATGTTGTGCAAGACGCCATCAGCGACATGTTGGAATTGGAAGAGATTGAAGTTATAACGGCCGCCGACGGGTTGGCCGGTGTTCTCGCCTATCAGGAACATGTGGCCGATATTGGCCTGATTCTGCTCGATCTGTCCATGCCAGTCATGGACGGCGCGCAGGCATTTCAACGGCTGCGCGAAATCAATCCGCAGGCCAGGATTATTCTAATGTCAGGCTATGACAGGCAGGATGTCATGCACAAGCATGATTGGCAAGGGTTGACAGCGTTTATTCCCAAACCTTTTACTGTAAACAACTTTCTGGACATTGTCCTACGTCACTTGCAGGGGAACAACGATAGTCCTGATCAGCGTTGAATTGATGGAGCAAAGCGCACTGAAAGCTGGGCGCTAACAGCAGTTTTTCACCGGTGATTTGCTTTCATTACCACTGTGCGCCCCCCCACCTGTTTGCCATCAGACCAATGTTAAACGCCGCCGCCAAACGACGGTGATTCATATCGGCCAGTCTCCGACGCTATGTAAGCAAAAATCATATGTTCGTAACATTACTGTAACAAAATCACAACGAGATTGTCGCAGATGAATGGATGGGATTATGTTACGCTTGGAGTAATCGCCAATGAAGTGGGCCATCTAATAGTCGCGCAGCGATGATCGGGTAGGCGGATGGGCGAATCGCCGGGATATTAAAATGAACAAACAAAAAATCAACGAAACCATCCTGGTTATTGACGACGATAACGATCTGATTCAGTTGTTGGAGATGGTGCTGCATCCGGAAGGGTATCAGATTCTACGCGCTAACAATGGCCGTGACGGCGTAAAAATGGCGTCTGCGACCAACCCCGATCTGATCTTGCTGGACCTGCACATGCCTATCATGAATGGGTTGGAGGCGTTGGAAGCGCTGCGGCAGCACGGCAATAATTCGCCGGTTATTTTCATGACGACTTTTGGCTCAGCCGGAACGGCCGTTAAAGCGTTTCGGCTGGGCGTCCACCATTACCTACCTAAACCGTTTGACTTAAAGGAAGCGCGAGAGATGATAGCGGAAGCGCTGCGAGAAACCTGGCTTAAGCGAGAAGGAGAAGCGCTGCAACGCAATCTGATCGCCGCCGACGCGGTGCGTCAGACAGTGGTAACGTTGGCTCATCATATTAACAACCAATTGATGATCATGCAGGCCAACCTCTCTTTACAGGCCGAAATGTTAGCCCAAGAGGATGAGTTGCCGCAACAGACAGAGCTGATGACCATGATCGCGAATAGCCAGCAGGGTGTTTTGCGGATAACGGCCGTTCTCAAAGTTCTGCAACAAATCACCAACGTTGAGCCGGTTACGTATTTCGATTCGACTCAAATGCTAGAGATTGACGCTGCCGTCGAGCAAGCATTGAGCCAGATATCATCCGGCACAAATGGTCAATATCTCTCTGTAGGGGAGAGCGCTCTAATCTAAGCAGATTCCGAGCATCCAAGCCAGTTGTCGGCACCGCTTGGATGCCAGTACCGGTACTATGTTCTGGTCTTATACGCCATATACAATCCCCTTATTTGCCGCAACAGTCATCTCTGGCGCGCTGATTTACCCGGCCTGGAAGCGCCGGGAGTCTGCCAGCGCCCTGAGCTTTGCTCTGTTTGCCGCGCTATCAGCCTTGTGGTGCCTGGGTTACGGGCTGGAAATGGGTTGGCAAACCTTAGACGGCAAGCTGTTTTGGGTCAAAATCCAATACATCGCCATTGTCTTTGTCGCGCCGACTTTCCTGATATTTTCCTTGCACTATGCCAACCGTTGGCGCTGGCCCCTGAAAAGACAGCTTATCTTTTTCATCTTTCCTGCGCTGAGTCTGATCGCAGTCTGGTCGGAACCTGATCTGGGCTGGTTATACCGCCAGGTCAGCCTGGACGACAGCGGCCCGTTTCTTAACCTGGCGTTGGATTATGGCCCGCTCTTTTGGTTTATTGTTGCCTATTCTTACCTGTTGCTGCTGTCTGGTTCGTTGCTCCTGCTGCAAATGAGCCGGAGGCTGATGGACCCTTATCGCCGCCAGACATATGCGCTGATAGCGGCAACGACGCTGCCCTGGGTGGGGAACGTCTTGTACGTCTCGGGCCTCAATCCTCTACCATACCTCGATTGGACGCCTATTGGGTTTGCGGCAACGGCCGTTGTGTTGGCCTGGACGTTACGCCGCTTGCAGTTGTTGGACATCACGCCCATCGCCCGCGAAGTGGTGTTGGAGAACATTACCGACGCCGTACTCGTCTGGAACCGGCAGGGCAGATTGCTTGACTTCAATGCCGCCGCCTCAGCCTTGTTTGGCATCACGTCCTCGAAGAACGTGGGGATGAGTGCAGATGAATTGTTCAGCGGTCGCTTTCAACCGCTGCGGCCCATTGGCATCACCGACAGCAATGGGCAAAATGTTGAGATTTATCAGGCTCAAGAAGCCAGGTATTACCGGGTGATTGTGTCGCCGGTTTTAGATCATCAGGGGAAGGAAAACGGCCGTTTACACATCCTGCACGATAGAACAACCTCAGAAAGAGCAGATAAAGAACTGCGCTATCAAAAGCAGCTTTTCGAGAATCTGGTCGAGATCGCCCACGTCGTCAGCCAGACCCCCCGCCTGCTAGAGACCATGGAACGAATATTGGCCGTTGCTGCCAAACTAACCAACGCAGAAGTTGGCAGCCTCTTCCTGCTGGATAAGGAAGAAAAAGTCGAACACTACATTTTGGCCAGACACAACCTCGGCAACGGACATAGCGCAGCCTACCAAGAAGAGGTCGCAGCCACAGTACTCCAGAACGGCCTAGCCGGTTGGGTGCTAAAACACAAAAAAGCAGCCCTGTTGCAAGACACAACAACAGACGAGCGCTGGATCCAATTGCCCGACCAACCCTATACCGCCCGGTCCGCCCTGGCGGTTCCCATCCTGAGGCAAGCGCAAGCGCTGGGCATCCTCACCCTGACCCACCCCGAACCGGGGTGCTTCACCGAACACACCCTCCAACTCATGCAAGGAGCCGCCAACCAGATAGCCCTGGCCCTCAATAACGCCCAAATGTATGCCGTTGAGCAACGGCTGGCCGCCGACTTCGCCAAAGCCAAAGACGAAGCCGAAGCCGCCAACCGCGCCAAGAGCGCCTTCTTGGCCACCATGAGCCATGAACTACGCACCCCCCTAACGTCCGTTATAGGGTACACCGAGTTGCTGCAAGAATTGCTACAAAACGGGACCACAATGGACAACACCATAAGCTACCTGCGTAAAATCGAACTCTCTGCCCAACATCTGCTAACGCTCATCACCGATATTCTGGATGTGTCCGCAATTGAAGCGGGCAGAATGGTCTTAAACGTCGAACAAGTTGATTTATGCCCGTTGGTCCAAGAAGTGATCGAAACCGTCCAGCCAATGGTGGCAAAAAACGCAAATCACTTTGTGACAAGTTGTACACCTCCGCTGGGCATGATAGAGACAGACCCCAAACGACTACGCCAGGTTCTGCTAAATCTTCTGAGCAACGCAGCCAAGTTTACAGAGCAAGGAACTGTAGAAATCACAGTGACGCGAGATGACAAATTGGTTCAAATTACAGTTTCCGATACCGGGATTGGCCTGAAACCGGAGCAGACGCAGCAGCTATTTCGGCCGTTCGCCCAGGCTGATGCATCTATTACCCGAAAATATGGCGGAACCGGTTTAGGGTTAATGATTAGCCAACAAATTAGCCAATTGATGGGCGGCGAGATTAGCGTAGAGAGCGAATACGGCAAAGGTTCGGCCTTCACGCTAAGCCTGCCTACTACGAGGGAAGCCAAATAACTATGACCTGGCAAGTAGCTTTTACTGACGTGCTTTATGCAACCGGTATCCTAACAGCGTTAGTCGTCATGGCATACAGCTGGCCCAGACGCCATAAGCCTGCCGCCCGCCCCCTTTTGCTGCTCGTCACCGGCGTTGCTATCTGGCTGTTTAGCAACCTGGTTGAAGCCCGGTTTTTAACAGAGGCCCCGCGCCTGTTTTGGAACAATATGCAATATCTAGGCATTGTGATGGTTCCTACTGGCTGGTTCCTGTTTACCGTCGTGTATACCGACCGCACGAAATGGTTAAACAAGCGCACGGCAAGCCTGCTATTTATTGAACCAATCCTGATCGTTATCCTGGTCTGGACCAGTCAGTGGCACACCATTTTTCGCCAATTTATGGTGTTAAACCTCGACGAACGCTACCCATTTTGGGAATGGGCGCCAGGTCCGGCCTTTTGGGTACACACCGCCTACTCTTACTTCTTGCTCATTGGCGGCATTGTGGTACTGGTCCAGGCGTACCTGCAAAGCGACCCCTTCTACCGTCGGCAAATCCGCGTTTTGTTGGCGGCCGCTCTTGTTCCCTGGCTGGCTAACGTGCTGTTTCTGCTGGCTGGGGGGCGCAACTTAGACCCCACGCCCATCGCCTTTGCAGTGACGGTTGCCATGCTCGCCTGGGGTATTTTCAGCTTTGGTCTTGTAGAAATCATGCCGGTCGCCTTTGCCCAGATTGTCCAGGGAATTAAAGATGGCATTCTGGTTTTGGACAAACAGAACCGGGTCATTTACGCCAATCCCGCCTTCAAACGCATTGTGACAGCCAGCAACGATATGACCGGCAAACCCATCGTTGAGTTCTTAGACCGCTGGCCTCAGCTGCTTCAACAGTTCGGTGATATTCATCAGGTTGACACAGAAATCAGCCTCTCTACCGAAAATGACGCGGCGAATCATTATCAACTCTCGATCTCACCCTTATATAGCGAGAAAAAAACCGCTTCCGGCCGACTGATCCTGCTGCATGAGATAACGCAACTCAAGAAAACGGAGCATCATCTGCGCGACGCGCGCCAGGCGGCGGAAGCAGCCAACCGCACCAAAAGTCTATTCTTAGCGACCATGAGCCACGAACTGCGCACACCGTTAGCGGCCATCATCGGCTACGGCGAATTGATCGAGGAGAAAAGGGAAACCTGGGGATACGACAATATCGTTACCAAAGTCAGTCAGATGCGCAAGGCGGCCGTTCACCTTAATACGATCATTGGCGATATTTTGGATATGGCCCAAATTGAAGCAGGGCGCATGACTCTGACCATCGCCCCGTTTTCGCTGAAAGCGCTAATCACCGACGTGATTGCCGCTATTGAGCCAAAGGTAGCGGAGAAGGGCAACACCCTACAAACCAACATCGTCCTTGAATCGGACGAGATGTATACAGATCGCTACAAAGTCCGCCAGGTTTTGCTGAACCTGTTGGGCAATGCCGCCAAATTTACTGAGCAAGGTCAGATTACGTTGACAGCCAGCCGGGTTTTAGCTCCGGATCAACAGACAATTTGGTACTGCATCCAGGTCAGCGATACTGGCGTCGGGATTCCTCAAGATAAATTGGATTCCCTGTTCACGCCGTTTGTCCAGGTAGATTCTTCACACACCCGGCAGCATGGTGGCAGCGGTTTGGGGCTGGCAATTAGCTACAGCTATTGTCAGATGATGGATGGCAATATGCGCGTGGAAAGTGACATAGACCGGGGCACGACAGTTTACGTGAACTTGCCCGAACGTGTGCCTGAGGTAAAAGAGTAAATGAGAAGCACTGTAACATGGTGCGCATATCCGCTCAGGTCTATCTGATCCATAGTCAACATATCAAGACGAGTGAAACATGAAAAAGATTTTAGTTGTTGAAGACAACATTATGATTCAGGAGATATTAACGGAAAGACTGCGGTTACGGAATTTTGAAGTCATCACAGTGGATAATGGGCAAGAAAGCGTTAACCGCGCCGCCCAAGAGCAGCCAGACATCATCCTGATGGACATCAGTCTGCCGTTCGTAGATGGCTGGAATGCGACCCGCCAACTAAAAGCAGCAGCCAGCACCCGGCATATTCCGGTGATTGCCTTAACCGCCCACGCCTCGCCAGATGACCGGGACAAAAGTCTGGATGCCGGTTGTGATGATTTTGAAACAAAGCCGGTTAATTTTGCGCAGCTTCTTTCCAAAATTGAGTCGCTGACGAGAGAAAAGTAGCTGTGGGTCTTTTGGCTATTTATTGTGTCATGTTGAACAAAGCGACGTATCCCAAAGCGCCGTCGTGTCAGACAACGGTGAGGGCTTGCCAGGTTGCGGCAGACTGCGGTGACGAGAATAACGGACAAACCCTTGCCCTCACCAAAAGCGCATCTTTTAGACATTGGAGGAAGTATTCATGATTGAAAAACCATTGGCTCTGGTTGTTGAAGATAATGAGATGCTCGCATCATTTTTTATGACAACGTTTGAGGATGCCGGTTATTCCATTACAGTGGCTAAAAATGGCGCCGAGGCCTTTGCTTATTTGGAGAATCATATTCCCCTGGTAGCCTTGTTGGATTTGAACCTGCCAGACGTTTCCGGAGAAGGTATCTTGTCTTATATCCGCAACCTGCCACAGTTTGACGAAACCTGGATTTTGGCGGCCAGCATTGAAGGCACTCGCGTCAGCTTTTTGGATCGTTCGGCAGATTTTATTCTTACCAAGCCGGTTTCTTACCAGCAATTGTTTCGGATGATAGAGCGGTTAAAAACAGCGAACCGGTCGAAAGACGTTTAAGCTGGTTTTCCCTTTCTTGAAAGTGTGTCCATGAAAGATAGCAAGATATTGGTAGTTGATGACGACGTATTCATTCGTGAAGTTCTGCAAACCCGACTCGAGTGGGAAGGGTTTCGAACTATTTCAGCGGAGAATGGCTCTCAGGCCCTTGAACTGCACCGGCAAGAGAAACCCGATTTGATTCTGCTGGACATCAATATGCCGGTGATGGACGGCTTTGAGGTAATGAAGCGGCTTCGTGAGCAAGAAGACACGACGCCGGTTATTGTGATGTCGGCCATGGAGGATATTTCTAGCGTCGTGCGTTGCATTGAACTGGGGGCGGAAGACCACATTTCCAAACCGATCAACAGCCAGTTGCTTTGGGCTAGAATCCACTCATCTCTGGAAAAAAAGGCGCTTCGAGACCGGGAACAGCTGCGGCTGGCGGAGCTGAAGCTGCTGCGCCAGATCGATCAGGCTTTGAACACAACCCTGGTTCAAGAGGAAATCGCTGCGTTAACTTTGCAGTATGCCCAAGAAAAAACTGGCGCTTTGGCGGGTTTGATTGGGTCTGTTGTGAAAGATCGGCTGCGTATCCGCGCCGCGATTGGTGTGGAAAAGCCATTGAACGAGTACGAACCCCTGCGGGACATGGGGCTGCGGCCGGCGCAAAAGGAGCTGGCGCAGCAGCCGATTGGGATGGCCGAAGCCTTTCACCCTGAAGCGACGGTGCGCCTGACGCTGCCTATCCGGCGCGATCAAGTTGTGGACGATCTGGTTGTTCTGGACCTTGTTGAGGCATGTGATGACGGGTGTTTAAACTTTCTGCAACAGCTGACCACTTACGCCGCTATTTCTTCCCACAACGCCCAATTGTACGCCGACGTAAACGCAGCCAACCTGGCGAAGAGCAATTTTGTGGCCATGGTTTCTCATGAGTTGAAAAATCCGTTAACGGCCGTTCAAACCAGCGTCTATTTGCTACAACACATATCTGCCGACCAATTATCCGAAAAACAACAAAAGTACATCCACGTAATCGGCGACAGCATCCAGCGCATTCGCACCCTGGTTCTAGAACTGGATGACATCACCCACATGGAAACCGGCCATTTCAAACTGATGCCAACTTCCCTAAATCTGGCAACTGTCACGGCCAACGCTGTTCGCCTGCTCGCGCAGCAAATTGACGCCAAAAGACAAAGGCTAACGATTGATATACCGCCAGACCTGCCTCCAATTCTTGCCGACGAACAGCGGCTCAGCCAGATTTTGACAAACCTGATCAGCAATGCCCATAAATATTCCGGCGAAGAAAGCGAGATCAAGGTCTACGCTCAACTCCAAGAGCAAGAAACAGACCCGTCTGTGAAAATCACCGTACAAGATTCAGGAATCGGCATCTCCCCGGAAAACCAGAAACGCATTTTCAGTCAATTTTTCCGGGCCGGTGAGGACCTGGTTCGTACCCAGCAGGGCACTGGCCTGGGTCTACACATCACAAAAAAATTGGTTGAAGCCCAAAAGGGTCAAATTGGATTTTCCAGCGCCGTTGGTAAAGGAAGCAGCTTCTTTTTCTCCTTACCAGCAGAAATACCAGAGAATAGTGCTGTAGCGGACAAGGTAAGCGTAGTGCCGGACAACAATCCAAGAGAAAAAGTCGAGCAGCCTTGTTAGATGAAACAGCCTAGATCGCAGCCAGAGGGAAGCGTTTCTGATCAACGCACGACAATTAAGCGCTCTCTATTGCAGCCCATTGTCAACTTTTTCATCCCTCCACCCCAAGAAGGAGCCGTTGGGGCCATTATTGGCCAGAACCACCGCCTGAACCAGCTAATAGAACAATCTTTTACAGTCACACTTCGTTTTAGTATGCTGCTCTTTTGCGCAGCGCTTGTCGCGGCTTCGTCCACGTTGCAAGCGGAAGGAGCAACCACAGTGCTGCGATTCTTTATGACGGGTGTCGCCTTTATTGCGATCCTGGCTGTTGCCCGGCGGATCAATTTTACCTACCGGGTACGCGGCTTTCTTATCACACTCTATCTCATCGCTCTGGTGGAACTTGCCAATTATGGCTATTCTGTTGAAACGTTTATCTTTTTCCTGACGCTGACTGCTTTGGGCGTTCTGTTACAAGGGGTTCGCGGGGGGGTGTTGATTGCAACAATCAACGTCTTAACCCTGGCTCTTTTTGGCTGGCAGATTGTACAGGGCAATTACCGACCCCTGTTTACCCCCCCCGACACAACTATTCCGCCAACTTCAATCGAAGCCGGCCTGGCAGTCCTCACCATCTTTTCAGGCGGCGCAGTAGTCTTATTAACCACCATCGCTTTTCTATTGCGCAATATCAATACAGCCTGGAACGAAGAGTCGGAAGCCAAAAACCTGTTGCAACAGGAGCGAGACAGGCTCGACCAACGAGTCGTGGAACGCACCGTACAACTTAAAGAAAACCAGGCTGCGTTGCAGGTTTGTGTCCATCAATTAACCACCGCTCGTGACCAGGCATTGGTCTCAAGCCATTACAAAAGTCTGCTGCTGCGCAGGGTAAGCCACGAACTCCGCACCCCCCTGACCGCCATTCTCGGTTATGGGGAGATGCTCGAAGAGGGGGTAGCCGGTCCGTTACTAGATAAACAACAACACTTTGTACGCCAGATCGTTACCTCTTCTGCTTATCTGGCCGGGTTGATTGATGACTTGCTTGAACAGATCAAAATTGAACAAGGCAGTTTAGAAATCGTTGAACAACCCTTTGCTTTAGCGAAGATGCTTAGCTTTACAGAGGAACTTTTGGTAACGGCAGCCTCAGCTAAGGGGTTAGCATGTTCGCTCTATTGCTCGCCCGACCTGCCTGACTATATTGTGGGTGATGAAAAGCGGCTGCGTCAGATCATCGTTAATCTAGCCAATAATGCCATTAAATTTACGGCAAAAGGCTCGGTGCAAATCGAGATCGAACCGAAGGGTGAATACAACTGGTGTATTTCCGTAAAGGATACGGGAGTAGGGATTCCGCCAGAAAATCAGGATAAGATTTTTGAAGCTTTCTGGCAGGGTGACAGCTCTATCAACGATCTGCAAAAAGGGTTTGGATTAGGTTTAACCGTTGTTAAACAGCTTGTATCTCTGATGGGCGGACGGGTAGAAATGGTGAGTGCGCCTGGCTGTGGCAGTGTATTCACGGTCTGGCTGCCTCTTGTTCCGTCTTCGCCTCAGGAAGGATGTGAACGCTTTCTCAAGCATCACTTTCTTGATGGCTAATGCTGTCTCCACGCTAAATGTGCCCAAACAAGCGCAACGTGACCAGATTCTGCGCCATGATTCAGCCGTGCCAGCCCTCAAAGTGGCCGGAGTCGGGCAGCTTGCCAGCCACATGCTGCCGGATAAGCCACCAGACCAGGCCGGAGAGATAAAACGGCCGTTATGGATGCTCCCACTCCGGGAACGGGGTTGGGTCTGAACGGAGCGCGC
>CAYONK010000013.1:0-3954 GCA_964405285.1 uncultured Ardenticatenaceae bacterium | reverse complement strand
GACAGCCTGAGGAACGCCTCAGAGCCATCGGCGCGACCAAACAGCCACTACTTTTACGGTTTGATGATGGTGGGCAGGTAAAGGTATGCCTGGGTGGAAAGGGTTGCCAGGCGCGGCGCGGAAACGCCGCCGCCAAACTTCACGTAGGCCACGACCCGGTAATCACCTTCCGGGACGCCCGTGGTTTGCCAGAGATTGTTGAAGATCAACGTCCCGCCGGGGGCCAGGCTGGCGACGGTGTGGGTGAATTGGATGGTTGACTCCAGGCCGTCCAGCGGTTGAATCTCGATCACGGCCGTGCCAGCCAACGCCATATCGCCGCTATTGCGGAAGGTAAAGGCGAGCGCCACGTCACCGCCCGGCCGGAAAATGGCGGGGCTGGCGGTCAAGGCCACCCCTTCGCCCGCCAACCGGCCCAGGGTGAGGCGCGTCACCTGGGCGGTCAGCAGGTTGCCCTGCAAATCCCGCACCCGCGCCTCAACCCGGTAATCGCCAGGCTCAAAGCCAGTCGTGTCCCAGGTATAGGAAAGGCTGGCGGCCCCTTCCAACCCTTCTAACAGCCGCACGGGGAAGCCGTCTACCGGCGTTTCGCTGTAGGCCGGTTTAACGCCCACTTCCACGACCACATCTTGCGGCGTGGTCTGGTCGAGGTGTAGGTGGAAAACGGCCGTTTCCCCCAACCCAACCACCCCATCCTCCGACTGCCACGAGACGATGCGTACATCGCTTTCGATAACGGTCACGTCGAAGGTGAAGTTTTGGTAGAAAACGGCGTCCTCCGTCTCCACGCGGTAGAAGAAGGGGTAGACGGTGAGCCAGAGGGTGGAACGGCCGTCGCCCCCATCTTCCACCCGCCACGCGAACTTATGCGCCGGGTCGGGCACCCAGCCCATGGTGTCAATGGGGTCGGGCGGCGGCGGGTCTTCGCAGCCGGTGCAATCTATGCCCGGCACATTCGGCGGCAGGCGCAGCCCAGCCAACACGGTGGGCGTCCCGGCGGAGAGGAGCTGCACGTCGGCCACGCGGAAACCGGCCGGGTAATCCACCGCCATCTCCCAGTAAGGCAGTTCCAGGCCGCCGGGCAGCAGCCGCATTTGCCCGCCCGGTATCTCCACCAGGGACCAATCAAGCTCATCCAGTTCGGTGATTTGCAAATCGGGGATTTGCACGTTCAGGTTGGTGGTGGGGGTGGCGATGGCGGGCGTAACGGCCGTTGCCGCCGCCGTCACGCCATACTTGGGGCAGCCATACAGGTTGTATTCATACGCCCACAGCTTACCATGATCATAGATCGCCCCGTCGTCGTCCCAGGCAGCCCGCTTCGTCTTGTTCAGAGCTGCGCCAATGGATTGATGGGTCGGCCAATTGCGGAAGAGCCATTTTGAGGCGTAGGTATTGGTGGAGCGCTCTGAAATTTCGGTCGCGCCGATATAGGCCGCCCCGCCATACCCCAGGAACGCCTCGGCTAGATTGTAGTCTCCGCCCCGCTCATAATTCCCGGCCAGGCAGGCGGCGGCAAAGCCTATGGGGGCGCTGTTTCCCTGCGCTAAATTGAGCTGAGACATCCGGTTTGTCGTCAACATGCCGCCCCAGTTATCAATGTTCCCATGATCGCGGAAGAAGAGCAGGTCTTGATTAACGGCCCAGGGTTTCCATACATTAAAGTCGGCGTCATCCCCGCCAGGGTTGACCATGGCGTGGAAACTCGTTACCTGCCAGCCGCGCCCGGCCAGCGTCTCTTGGACGTTGATGACGGTTGGCACGAAATGAAACAATTCGCCGCTGCCGCTGCCGCTGATCAGCAAGGCGTGGGAACGGTCGAAGGTACGGCTGCCCAGGCCATCGTACACCTGCGTGGTCAGGTGCAAGGTACGCCAGAGGTCTTGACGGCCGTTGCCGATGATCCGGCCGACAACCAGTTCCGGTCGCTCCGTCTGCCCGGCCGTGTCGGCGTAAGGCAAGTCGCTGTCATTGACCCAATCGGGGACGCCGGGGTAGGTGACAAAATGGCTGGTTCCCCGGTAGTAGGCGGGCAGAACCTCCGTCTCGCCCACAATGAGCAGGTAGCCCTTGTCGGTGCGGTTGAAGTCGGGATGGAGGCTGCTGGTCCAATGTCGGCCCCGCCGGACGTCCACCAGATGAGCCAGGTTGCGGGCTTCGGGGCTGTCGAGGTAGCCGACGACCCCGTTTCTCAGATAAGCGAGATAGCCCATCTTGGCCAGCACGTCGGCCGTTTGCGGCACAAAGTTATTCTCCTCAGCAATATGCCCGGTGGGCAGGGTGGCCAGGTTGACGGGATGGGTGACAATGACGTAATCGCTGGCGGCGAAAGCGGCCGTGACCGCTTCCGTCAGGGGCACAAGCGGCCCGCCCAGGCCGTCATGCACCAGGTTGAAGTTGCGCGTGAACAGTTTGCGTTGCACCGGCCCGGCAGCGCTGTCCGTGCGGTAAGTTACTTGCAGCTCGCCGCTGCCCAGCGGTTCCAGCGGTTGGTCATACAGGATGGGGACCATGACGTAGCGCAGGGTGTAGCTCTGGCCGGGCAGAATGAGGATGTGGCTGTTGTCCGGCGTTTTTAGCTGCACAATCGAGCGGCGCAGGGCCGGGTCATAAGAAAGGACGCGGGCGCTGTAATCGTCGCTGAAATTTTTGTCGGCCGGCTGGAAGCGCCAGACAGTATCCTGCACCGCTTGGACAAAGGCGCGGGTTGTCCCCTGGTTGGAGAGCAGGATGTCCACCTGGAAGTAGTTGCCGATGCGGCTGACGGTGCGAACGGCCGTTAGTTCCGGTTCGCCTTGCTGCACCAGCAGTTGTTGGCTGGCGCAGCGCGTCTGTCCATTACTCAGGTCGGCGCAGACCTGCACCATATGCGTCCCCACGGCCAATCCGCCGATGTTCATCGGGTAGGTGACAATGGGGTCGGGTAAGCTGTAGCCCCCTTTGGGCTGGCCGTTCAGCCGGAACTGGACGCTCTGAACCGGCTGACGCACATCGCCGCAGCGAACGGGCGACACGCCGTCGGGGAAGCCGCTGCCATCCCAGCTACAACGCCAGCCGAACTCGGCCGTGTAGGCGGTTACGTCTATGTGGGAACCAGAAGGCATGGTATTTCCCGACGTAAAAGCGACGAGCGGGTCGGCCGGGGGATCAATTTGCGCCTGAATGGGGGTGGGGAACTGGACGACGGTGCGGATATTAGCCGTCACTGCGCCGCCCAGGCTGTACGCCTGCACCCGCAGCTCCTTCGCCTGGTCGAAGAATTGATCGCGGGTCAGCCCCATCGCCTGCGGCGAGAGGATGACCTCATATACGCCCATATCGTCGGGGCTGTAGTCGCGGGCAAAGACTTGCTGGTCCCAGAAGAAGGCGAGATGCTCCATGCAGGCCGGGTCGGTGACGGACGCGCTCACGGCGTACAAATCATAGGGCAGATTGGTCAGGAGGGTGATGTCGGGCTGGCTGACGACCGGAGCGGCGCTACAGCGGCTGGCGGTGCGGAAGAAGCCGTCGCTCGTTTGGGCCTCATTGCCGCCTGCGTCGCGGGCGACAATCTGGTAGCGGTAGGTGCGGTCCGCTTCCAGGCCGGTCAGAATGGCTGTGTGCTGAGCGCCGGAAGGGGTCTGCTGCACGGGAGCGCCGTAGCCCAACCCCATGCCGCTGAGGTAAACCTTACCCGTCGTCGCTTCGTTGGTTTGCCAGCGGATGCGCACGCTCGTTTCGCCAATCTGGTCTACCGTTGGGCCGCTGGTGAAGGCGGGCGGGGTCAGGTCGCAGGACCAGCTTTCTTCAAAGCAGTTGTTGGTTTCGTTTGCCTCTGGCACGATGTTGGTGGCGTCGGCGCAGACGCGCATCTGGGCGGTAGCGGCGGCGCAGCTCCAGTTGTAAGGGACGCTGCCGACGCGCATGGCCCCGGGGGCCAGGGCTTCTTCAAAGGGGACGGTGGCTACGGCCGTG
>CAYONK010000012.1:0-19853 GCA_964405285.1 uncultured Ardenticatenaceae bacterium | reverse complement strand
TGGGACAACGGCCGTTTTCCCGCCCTCATCACCCTCACCGCCGCCCTCACCCTCCTCCTGGGGCTGCTCTCCTTCATCCGGCGCGGCCCGACGACAGAGCCGTTCACCCTGGGCATCGTTCTCCTCTTCCTGCTGCTCATCGGCTACAGCTTCCTGGCGCGAGCGCGGCCAACTTGACCCTCAACCGCTCCTCGTGTAGCATTCAATTATTGCGCAACCTTCAGAGTCGGTCTCGGTGCGGCTCACCACTTTAGCGACAGAATCGGCCTATGAAATCTACCAACACATCGCTTGCCAGCCTGGTTTTAACCCTGTTCATGCTTCTTCTGGTTTTGCTCTCCCTTTTCTGGTTCTTATACCGGGGTTGGGGGCCGCTGACCGAGCAGGCGCAGCAGGCTGATTTACGCGCCACGCGCATAGCGACGCTAGAGGGCGAATTGCGCCAAAACAGCGACGCGCTCTTGACGGCGCAAAGCACGCGCGACGCCCTGCAGATTGAGCTGGCCGGAGCGATTGAGGCGCATCAGATCGCCGAAGCGGAGACGATTGCGGAACAGGTGGCAAAGAATTTGCTGGCGACGCGGACGGCGGAATTGAGCGCCGAACTGGAAACAGCGCAGCAGACGACCTATCCGCCGTTAACGGCCGTTACCCAACCCCTCCATGGAGCCATCCTTCCCAACAACGAAACTGTGGAACTGGTGGTAGTCGCGGCCGATCATGCAGGGCTGGCAAGTCTGTCTGTCTCCGGCATTCTCGCCGGAGCGACACAGGCATTAAGCGGGGAGACCACGTACACCTGGCGCTTGTTCTGGCCGCCGCTGGAGGTAGGAGAGTATACGGTGGTGATAACGGCCGTGAACAGCGCCCAACTCACCAGCCAGCCCATCAGCGTCACCTTTCAAATTGTGGAACAGAGTATCGGGCCACAAAGTATAGAAGAGTAACCGCGAAAAGATTATTTCCCTTTGGCGACTACTCGCTGCCAGAGTACCTCAGCCAGCCGATTCATCATCGTCGGCAGCGGCGATTTCGCCGAGGTCAGGGTCAGGGGGACGCCCTGCGCCAGAGCGCGGGCCTGATTGGGGTCAAAATTAATCTTCGAGGCGACGCGGGCGTTCAGCCCGCGCTCAACGGTGGCCTGTGGCAGTTCCGCTTCTGATTGCACATAGTTCAGCATGTAGCTTTTCTGGCGGAAAGTGATCCCCGATTTGATGAGGAGGCGGTCGAGTTGAACGGCCGTTTGCACCGACACCACGTCCGCCGCTAAAACGTGCAGGGCAAGGTCCGCCACCTCCAGCGCCTCCGTAAAGGTCGGGCCAAAGGCTCGCGGCATATCCACCACCGTAAAAGTCACATTCTCCCGCAGCAGTTCAAGCGCCGTCGTCACCAGCTCTGGCGATGGCTCCGTCGCCAACTGCGGCACCGCCGGAGCCGCCAACAAACGTAACCCGGATTGATGAATCGTCAGCCGATTTTTCAGCGCGGCCCAATCCATCTCATTGGTCGTCGGGAAATCGGCCCAGGTCGCCCGCGCCTGCAACCGCAGATGGTACGCCGCCTGCCCCCCGGAAGGCGAAAGGTCAACCAGGCACACCTCTTCCTGCGAGATTCGCCGCAGGGCGCTGGCCAGATTCACCGCCAGCGTCGTTTGCCCCACGCCGCCCCGCAGCCCAAACAGGGCAATCAATAGGCCATGCTCCGGCTTAGGGCGACTCTCTTGCTTATGCAGCAGATTGTCCACCCGCTCGATCAACTCCTGAGACGTGACCGGCTTGCTTAAATAGTCGTTTGCCCCACTTTTCAAGGCTGTCGCCCGGTCTACTTCCTGCGAACGCGCCGTCAGAATCAAGATGGGCAAGGTCTCCAGCCCTTTGTGGGCGCGGATCTGGCGGGCAATGTCGTGGCCGCTCATATCCGGCATCATCACATCTAGCACCAGCAGGTCCGGCTTGTTTGCCTTCACCTGTTCCAGCCCTTCAAGCGGGTTGCTGTAAAGCGTCGTCGCGTGTCCGCCTCGTTCTAGCATCAGGCCAACCATGCGCAACAGTTGTTCGTCGTCGTCAATTACGTATATCCGGGCCACAACTTTACTCCTCGTGGCGGTTAGCCACCGAGACAGAAAATTCCAATACGTTCTTTGTGGAGCAGGATCAGGTCGCCGCTGTAGGAAATATCGGGGTAAAGGGAGGCGGATGCCTTCGCCGAAAACAGCAGCAGAAAACGGCCGACAGACTGCACTAAAATCTCGCGGGGAGCAACCCGGCCATCGTGCATAATTTCCCCGACCATTTCAAAAGAGGGCACAGTCAGGAAGGCGTTGATGGAGCGGCCACGAGTGAAGATAGAACGGCCGTGTTGCGTGCCCACCGGAATCCCTTCACGCCTGTCTTGCAAGACAATGAAATTGATATTGTCTTTACGAAAAGCGGCCACTTTATAGTGGGCCACAATTTCACCCGGCAAATGGATGCGCGAGATATAGGCGTCCTGAATCTCAATAAAGTCGGAGTTCGAGCTGGCCAACTCGGCGTGAATTCCGCCAGCGCCCACCAGCACGTGCCCGGTAACTCGATAAGCATCCGTGAACAAATCCATGCTGATGAGTTGATTGCGACCATAAGTCGGACCGCTCATAACGCACTCCTGTCAGGCACAGAGCAATCTGGCGCCAATAAAAAATAAATCGAGCTGGTATCGTCTGTGCCCGCTTTCATAATGAACACAAAGGGCAGCAAATGCCTATATCATAACAAATTTTTACAATTTGCGGGCGATCCGAAATTTATTCCATTCCGCTAAATTCCAGGCGCGCCCCGGTTCCTCGTTCAAACGGAGAAATGCCTGATCAATTGGCATGTGGGCGTAATCGCCATTGGCAATGAGCTGGGCTAACAAATCGGAAAACAGGCTTTGCAGCGCCTTCGCCCGCGCCATGTATCCCTCGAAATCCAGGCTGGGGGCGTTCGCCGCCAACAACACACGCGCTTCAAAGTCGGCCGGCAACCAGGCAAGATTCAGCAGCGCCCCCATTTCCCGGTTGCGCCAGATACGCCACTGTCGGTTATAAGCAAACAAAGCAGAGACCAGATAGTCATAGGCTGCGCGCAGACGATCAAACGCGATAACCGGTCCGAGCGCCTGCCAGACGCGCTCCGGCGTATTCTCACCCAGATGTTGATCCAGCCAGATGAGGGCTTCATCCAGACGATGCAGGCGAATTTCCTCGTCGTAAACCGTCTTGCGGGCAATTAAATCAGCGATCTGCCCGTGAGGATCATACGCGATCCAGCCGCTGCTTAATTCTGCGCGCCGCTCTTCAGGCCAGACAAAATCGGGATCGGCCCATTGCGCCAGGGAGAAGCGGGCAAAATCAACCGGCAACCCCTTCTCCAGATAGCGTTCATCAAAGATGCTGTAGAAAGTATCTTCCTCAGGGATCCAAATGGCCTCGGCCGGCACAATGTAGAGGTCATAAGGGTCTAAAAAGATAACGGCATCTATATCGGAATCCTTCCGCATATGACCGGTTGCCAGGCTGCCAATCGCCACAACACCTCTAACGGCCGTTTCCGGAGCCAGGATTTGCTTGATAAAGACTTGAAATTGTCTCTTCCTTTCTTGAGTCGTGGTGGTCAGCATGGGGAGTCCGCAATGGCTTTTGAGGGCCGGAGAATATGAATGTGAGCGCGATTAAACAGAAAATATGGTTTTTATGGCAGCCGTTCGATCCTGGTCTGCGGGCCACAAGCGCAAGCTGGCGCCGAATTGGAGGCTTTTACCGGCTGCGCGTCATCTGTAGGCCAGGTGTATTTTGTACAGGGAGGGGCGGACGCGCAGGTTCTTTGGGTGGCAACCCACTCTCCAGCTCCCGCAGCAAAATATCCAGCGCGTTCAAGAAATAGGCATCATAATGCAATTGGCCGCAAATGTCGCAAAGATAGGCCGGGGCATTCGGCAGCACGAGAACCCGTTTGTTCACCCAGTAAATATACGGCGCGGCCGTTGGCTGACAACGACCGATGCGACACAATTCACAAGGTTCGGCGGCTGTTTCAGTACTCATTTTGAAATCCATAATGTGGCACGGTGTCCCAATCACCAGGCGGCCAATAAATCAACATGGCTTTACCCACAATGTTATCTCGCGGCAAATAGGACCAGGAATGGGAATCGCTGGAGTTATTGCGGTTGTCGCCTAGCACAAAAAATTGATCTTCGGGCACAACGCCGCTGTAGGTGTAGCGTGGCGCTTCTTGAATGTAAGGCTCGTTTAGAAGAATGCCATTGACGCGAACCTCGTTGTTGCTGATTTCAACGGTGTCGCCAGGCAGCCCAATCACCCGTTTTATCAGGTTTAACTCGCTGCGTGGGTGGTGAAAGACGATGATGTCGCCATGTTTGGGATCATTGAGGTAGTAGCTGATGTTGTTGATGATCAGGTACTGTCCATCGCGCAAGGTGGGGTTCATGCTGCTGCCATCAATGCGATAACGACCGACCATGCTGTTGACCAGCCAGAAGATAAAGAACGTCAACAGCAACGTCTCGATTATCTCCCGCACAATCAGGGCGGTGGGTTGACGTACCTGCTCGGAGGCTTTTGTATCAGGGAGCGGTCTTAAATTGGGGGCGCCGGATTCAGCTATGGCCATACAAATATCCTGTAGGGCTGTTCCCTTGTCTTAATTGCCATGCCTTGAAATTATAGACGAGCCTCTCTGCTGTGGCAACACGGCAGAAAAGCCGGGGGCCTAACGTGATATTTGCTGTTTGCATGTGGTGAGGGGCAGGGCTATAATCTTGTCTTGTAGCGGGTCATTAGCTCAGCTGGCAGAGCAGTGGACTTTTAATCCATTGGTCGCAGGTTCGAATCCTGCATGACCCATCATAAAAAGGGCAAAAGCAGAAGGATGAGAACAGAGGGTGTAACAATCCGGAATCATCCTTCTGCTTTTTTGTTTGTCTGACCATCGGGCGCGTTCGCATTTAGGCAACTCTTATGAAACGAGCTATTTATCTTGAAGATGTGCCGTTGGAGGAGGCGTGGGGGCGGCTAACGGCCGTTCTCGCCACCCACCACCTCTGGCAACCCCTCCAACCGGAACGGATCCCCCTTGCCGAAGCGCTGGGCCGGGTGACGGCAACGGCCGTTTGGGCCAGACTCTCCGCCCCCCACTACCACGCCAGCGCCATGGACGGCTACGCCCTCCGCGCCGCCGACAGCGCCGGAGCCACCGAGACCAACCCCATCCGCCTCACCCTGGTAGACAGCCCCGAAGCGGCCGAACGCGCCCGCCGCCCGGCGCAAGCCGTCAACACCGGCCACCCCCTGCCCCCCTGGGCCAACGCCGTGGTGATGATCGAGAACACACAGAATATCCAAGAGGGAAGCGAGCCGGGCATTGAAATTCGGGCGGCGCTGCCCCCCTGGCAACACGTCCGGCCCCTGGGCGAGGACATGGTGGCGACCGAATTGGTGCTGCCCGCCAACCACAAGCTGCGCCCAGTGGACCTGGGGGCGCTGGCCGGGTCCGGCCACGCCACAGTAGAGGTCTACCGACGGCCGCGCGTCGCCGTCATCCCTACTGGCAGCGAATTGGTGGCGGTGGAAACGGCCGTTTCCCATCCCCCTACCCCCGGCCAGATTATCGAGTTCAACAGCCTGGTCCTGGCGGCGCAAGTAGAGGAGTGGGGCGGGCTGCCCACCCGCTGGCCCATCGTCGCCGACAACCCGGCAGCGATCCGCGCCGCCGTGCAAGCCGCCGCCCCAGACCACGACCTGATTTTGCTCAACGCCGGTTCTTCGGCCGGCAGCGAAGATTACGCCGCCCACATCATCGCCGAACTGGGCCAGCTGCTCGTCCACGGCGTCGCCGTCCGCCCCGGCCACCCGGTGATTTTGGGGATGGTCAATGGTCAATGGTCAATCGTCAATCGTCAATCGTCAATTCCGATCATCGGCGTGCCGGGCTATCCGGTGAGCGCGGCGCTGACGGGGGAGCTGTTTGTGCGGCCGCTGTTGGCCCGCTGGCAGGGGCAGCCCGCCCCGGAAGCCCTCACCATCAAGGCCACGATGACCCGCAAACTCAACTCGCCCACCGGCGACGACGATTTTGTGCGGGTGGCGGTGGGCAAAGTGGGCGAGCGGGTGATGGCGACGCCGCTCAGCCGGGGGGCGGGCGTCATCACCTCCCTGGTGCGGGCAGACGGCCTGGTGCGCGTCCCCCGCTTTAGCGAAGGGGTAGACGCGGGCGCGACGGTGACGGTCCACCTCTATCGCCATCCGGCCGAGATCGAAAGAACCCTGGTCGCCATCGGCAGCCACGATTTGACCCTGGATTTACTGGCCCAATTCCTGGCGGAACAGGGCGGCGGGCGGCGCCTGACCTCGGCCAACGTGGGCAGCCTGGGCGGGTTGGTCGCCCTGCGGCGCGGCGAGGCCCATTTCGGCGGCTGCCACCTGCTGGACCCGGAGACGGGCGAGTATAATGAGAGTTATGTGCGGCGGTATTTGCCGGGGGAAACGGCCGTTCTCGTCACCCTCGTCGGGCGGGAGCAGGGCTGGATTGTGCCGCCGGGCAACCCACTCGGTCTGGCGAACTGGCAGGACGTGGCGGAAAAGGGCGTTCGTTTCGTCAACCGGCAGCGCGGCGCGGGGACGCGGGTGCTGCTCGATTATGAATTGGGCCGATTGGGGTTAGAACCGGCGCACATCAACGGCTATGAGCGCGAAGAGTACACCCATCTGGCGGTGGCGGCGGCCATCGCCTCCGGCACGGCGGACGCCGGGCTGGGCATCCGGGCGGCGGCGCGAGCGTTGGACCTGGACTTCACGCCACTGGCCCAAGAGCGATATGACCTGGTGATGACCCAGGCCACCTTCGAGAGCGAACAGATGCAGCCCTTACTGGCCTTGCTGCACGATGAACGGTTCAGAACGGCCGTTGCCGCCCTGCCCGGCTATGATGTGACGGCGATGGGGGAAATCAGGAGATTAGAGATTGGAGATTAGAGATTGGAGACGACACAAATCTCCAATCTCCAATCTCCTCTTTTTCAGGAAACCACATGACTCTTTCTTTTGTCGCAGACCTGCATAACCATACCACCGCCTCTGATGGCGAGTACAGCCCGACGGAACTGGTGCAGGCGGCGAAGGCGTTGGGGTTAACGGCCGTTGGCGTCACCGACCACGACACGTTAGATGGATTGGATGAGGCATTGGCGGCGGGAACGGCCGTTGACTTGCACGTCGTCCCTGGGGTGGAGGTGTCGCTGCGCTTTCGCCGCCCCAACTTCGTCGGCACGCTCCATTACTTACTCTACATCCCCTACGCCCTGCTGCAAGATGGCGAATTTCGCCAGATGGCCGGGGCGATCTTCAGCCAGGGGCGCGGCGAAGGGTTGGTGCAGGCCAGAGTGGCGGCCATCAACGCCCAATTTGGGCCGGATGGGGCGACGCCGTTGTTGGAACGGCCGTTAACCGCCGCCGAAATCAACGCCCTGGCCCCCAACGTCACCCGCCGCCACTTCGCCGTTGCCCTCAAAGAAAATCATGGGCTAGACCGCGAACAAATCAACCGGCTCATCGGCAACGACAGCCCCGCCTACCTGCCCTCCGGCATTGATCCGGCGCAGCTCACGCCCCTGCTCCACGCCTACCCGCAGTTGGTGCGCGTCTTCGCCCACCCGGCGGCCGGCTCCTTCCCCGGCCAAAGCCTTTACAACGAGGTGCTGCCCCCGCTGGAAGTGGTCGCCGAACTGCTGCCCGAATTTTTAGACGAGTCGCTGCTCGGTCTGGATGGGCTGGAAGCCCCCTACCCCGGCCATGCGCCGGAGCATCAGGCGCTCATGCGCCAATGGGCGGCGCAGCACAACCTGCTCGTCAGCGGTGGGTCAGATTGCCATGATCGGGTGGAACGGCCGTTGGGCGTGGCTGGCGTCTCGGCAGCCGAGTTGGATGCGCTACTGGCGCGTCTGTAAACGGCAGAGAGGCCACAGGGAGGTTGGTTATTGACCGACGAATCCCAAGTTTTGCACAGTCTCGCTACGACTCGGCCGATGATTCGCTTTCCAGAGCGCGCTGCAACGCCTCGCGCATCTCTTCGCCCACCGTCGCCTCCACAATCCGCCCCTGGAAGTTGCGGAAGGTCTCCACGACGACGCGACGATTCTCCGAATACCCCAGGATAAACAGCGCCGAATGACCCCGCTCAATATCGCGGGTGATGGATTCAATCGTGCCTGAATCAATGCCCAGGTCCATCCGCTTGCCGATGAGCCGCCCGATGATCGAACCGCCCGCCAATCCAAGGATGGGTCCGCCTAAAACCAAGCCAGCCAATCCGCCAAGAATTGCGCCGCGACGTGTGCCTTTGCGCTTTTCGTTGTAAATCAACTCGTTGACCTTGACTTCGCCAGTTTCGTCACCATAGACAAAAATAGCGTCTTGCAAGTCGGCCAACTTTTGCTTGTCCAGCTCGACCAGGGCCTCATACAGCCCTTGCGCTTGCGCTACGTCTTCAAAGGTGACGACAACCAGGTAGCTGGGCGACTCCGCGCCAGCAAGATCTGCGCCACTTAACGATCCCGCTGCTGCTCTGAGCGTTTGACTCGATTGCTCACTTGGCATGATTTTTCTCCTTGCTATTTATTTGCTCTGACCGATTCCTTGCTTACTTGCACCTGGAATCATGGTATGCCCAATCAGAGTGGTTTTGTAAAATGCAATCGGGGAGTCGTTGGTTGGGGAATTGGCCGATTGTCACCCGGTCAACTGACTTCGCCTACTAGCGCATCCAACCGCTGCGTCTCCGGCAGTTCGAGGACAAAATCGGCGCCGAAGGCCAGGGAGGGGGTGAGCGCGCCGGCCGGAGAATGGGCCAGGGTATGTTCGACGGCGCGCACGCCGGCAACGGCCGTTAAGCGGTACGCCTCCATCGTTTCCAACCACGCCTCCTTCTGCTTGCCATCGGCGTCGCGGGCGCAAGCCCAAATATAGCTCCGCGCCGTCTGCCGCACCTCTTCCGAGGGTCCGCGCACCGTCCAATCCACTACTTTGTGCGCCAGGCGGCGCAGCGGGCTGAATTGTAGGGCGCGAACGGCCGTTGGCGTCACCCACCCCGCGCCGCGCGGCAGGCGAAGGGCCATGTAAGCCGTTACGTTGGGGATGCCGGTGGCGTGCTGCGCCGTCGCTAGGTCGCCCCACGGGATGGGCAAGGCGTCGCGCACTTTGCCATTGCTGAAGGTGATTTGCCGCGCCCCCTGACCGAGCGGGATGGAAACAAGACGGCCGTTTCGCCGCACCAGGCTCCCTCGCGGCAATTCGGTCAACATCTCCAACATAGACTTGGTCGTCCCGGCGCTGGCCCCGGACAAGCCCCAAAAGCCGATCTCTAGCTCCGTCGCGCCGGGCAAATTCGCCGCCACGTAGCTGGCCAGGCAGTCAGTGGGCACGATGTCGAAGCCGACGCCGGAGATAAGGGCGATGCCTTGCTCGCGGGCGTGGGCGTCGTAGGAAAGCGTCATCTCGAAGACGGGGATTTCGCCGGTGATGTCCAGGTAATGAGTCTGCCCGGCCAGGCATGCCTGGACCATCGGTTCGGCGGTGTGGATGAAGGGTCCGGCGGCGTGGAAGGCAAGGTCGAAATCGCCCACCACTCCGCGTACGGTGTCACTATCGTTCAGGTTGAAGGCGAGGTGGTCGAGGTTGTATTGGCGGGCGATAACGGCCGTTTTCTCCGCATCCCGCCCCGCCAAAACTGGCCGGTGTCCCCGCGCCACCGCCTCTTCTACCAATAATCGGCCGGTATAGCCATAAGCGCCGTAGAGTAACCAGGTCATGGTTTAGTCCTTTAGTCGAGTAGTCGAATAGTCGAGTAGTCGTCGGTTGCCAGTGGCCGGTTACCGGTACAGGCCACTGGCAACCGGCCACTTGCCACTTACCACTTGCCGCTCGCCATTTTACCAGTATGATCCGGCAAACCCAACGAAGAGGTCTTTCCTATGTTCAAGCGGCTGACGCCTGCGCGTCTCATCATCCTTATTGGCGCGATTGCCTTAATTTTGCTCTCCTGGCAGCGGGTGTGGGCGGCGCAAAATGGCTTGATCGTCCGCCACGTAGACCAGGACGGTCTGCCCCTGCGCTTCATCGTCGCCGCAGGGGTGGCAGACGCGCCGGGGGTGGTCATCGCCCATGGATTCGCCGGTTCGCAGCAGTTGATGCTGGCCTATGGCTACGTGTTGGCCCACGCGGGGTATGGGGCGCTCTTGCTCGATTTTGCCGGGCATGGGGCGAATGGGTCAACGGCCGTTCGCGCCGACAACCCCCTGGCGGAAAATGTGCAGTTGGCAACGGCCGTTCTCCAATCCCAACCCGAAGTAGATGCGAACCGGATCGCTTTGCTGGGCCACTCGATGGGCAGCCGGGCGATTTTGGAAGAGGGCGTGGCGCAGGGCGATTTGTACCGGGCGACCATCGCCATCTCGCCGGGGAACGTGGAATCGGTGGATGAGGATTGGCCGCGTAATTTATTGTTGATGGCCGGGTTGTGGGAACGGCCGTTTTTGGAAAACGCGGAGGCGGTCCTGGCCCACGCCGGTGGCCCCAATCCCGATTTCTCCCAGGCGCGGGCCAGGGCGCTGCTGCCCGTGCCCAACGCCGAACACATCAGCATCCTCTTCCGCTCAATCAGCCACGACGCAGCGCGAGATTGGCTGGATAACGTCTTCGGCGCGCAGCGCGCCAGCGATTATCGGGATACGCGCATTCTCTGGTATGGGCTGCACCTGGCGGCCTGGCTGGTTGGGCTGTTGGCGCTGGCCCCGCTGCTGCCCAAAGGGGAGGCGGGACAAGGGCGGCGTAAGCCCTGGCATTGGGTGGGGCTGGTGTTGGGCGTGGTGGGGGCAACGGCCGTTACCTGGCTGCTCTCCATCCCCTTCAACCTCGACTACCTGGGTGGGGTCGCCGTCGCCGGGACGCTCGGCCTCTGGTTCTTCTTCCTCGGCCTCATCTGGTTGGGCAGCGGTTTCCGGCCCAAAGCGCCGACCATGTCCAATTTGCTCTGGGGAGCGACCCTCTTTGCTGCTCTCTGGCTTAGTTTTGGCCTGATGGCCCATTGGGTCTGGCTGCCCTGGCTCCTCATCCCGGTGCGGCTGCTGCGCTGGCTGCCATTGGCTATCGCCTTCATCCCCTGGCTGCTGGCCGTCGGTTACTTACAACAAGGCGCGACACCCCTGCGGCGGCTTGGCTGGTGGGCCTGGCAGTCGTTCCTTATCGTCCCGGCGCTGGTGGGGCTGGTTTACCTGGTCCCCGGCGTCGCCTTCCTCGTCCTCATCGCGCCGGTTATTCCCATCGTCCTCGGTATCATGAGCCTGGTTGCGGCGGCGATTGACACCCCCTGGGCCTATGCCCTGGGTGGGGCGCTCTTTTTTAGCTGGACCATCCTGGCCGTTTTCCCGCTGGCGGGATAGAAAACCAGGCTACACACACCATCCACAATCCATATGCTCTACGCCGATAACCAACACGTCACCGACCCCTGTTTAAACCTCGCCCTGGAGGAATATCTGCTGCGTCACGTCGCGGTAGACGAGGCGATTTTGCTGTTCTACGTCAACACACCTTCGGTGATTGTCGGCCGCAATCAAAACATCTGGGAGGAGATCGATCCCGGCTACGTGGCAGCGCATGGCGTGGAAGTCGTGCGGCGGCTTTCCGGCGGCGGAGCGGTCTATCACGATCTGGGCAATCTCAATTACAGCTTTATCACCAACGGTTCCCGCGATCTACACAATTTCCACCGCTTCACCGGCCCGGTGATCGAAGTTCTGAACAGCTTCGGCGTCCCGGCTGAGGCCCATGGCAAAAGCGACATCTACGCCGCCGGGAAGAAAATCTCCGGCAACGCCCAATATCTGGCCAGGAACCGGATGGTCAGCCACGGCACCATCTTATTCGACAGCGACCTGGAAGCGCTGCTGCACGCCCTTAACCCCCGCCAGGCGGTCATCGAGTCGAGCGCGGTGCAGTCCATCCGGGCGCGAGTGACAAATATCCGCGAATGGCTGCCAGATTGGAGCGTGGATGCGTTGCGGCAGGCGCTGTTGGCCGGAATTTTTGCCCCGGAGCCGGTGCGTCTGCTGGAATTAACGGCCGTTGACTGGGACCACATCTACCGCATCCGGGCCGAACGGTACCTGGATTGGGAGTGGACCTACGGCCGTTCGCCCCGGTTCATGGTGGAGAAACGGCCGTTTGGCCCTGACGGCCCCCGTCTGCTGCTGACGGTGGACAAGGGGCGAGTCGCCGGGCTGGCGCTGGAGGGCGAGGGCGTGGAGGAGGAAACGGCCGTTGTCCTCCAATCATTGCTGAGCGGGGCGCGCTACAGCCCGGCCGCCTTCAACCAGGCCCTCAACGAGGCGCTCCCTCTCCCCGGCATCAAACTGACCTGAGCTGGCAGCGCCCGTTATCCGTCGTCCGTCGTCCGTCGTCCGTCGTCCATTTGCAAAATACGGAATTTAATGATGCAGTGCGTCAAAAATATGCTACAATATCCCAAATCGGCGCAAACTTCCCTGGCTCCCCCGCCTTATCGCCGTAACCATGCCGGTTCAAGGGGATCAACGCGCAGCGTTCTCAACCATTTACCCCGGCAACGCCAGCCGTTACCGGCCAAGAAGAGGAGTAGAGGAAATTATGTTAACCCCAATCGAAAAAATCCTGTTTGCCCTCCTGGCGATCTTCTCCCTGGTCGCCACCTACTACACCTTCAGCCAGATGGCCAGGGTTGTTTTGCGAGGACAAGGCAAACTCAACTTTGATCGCCTGCCCCAGCGCGTCGCCACCGGCCTCATCGCCCTCTTCAACCAGGGGCGGATCATCCGCCACCGCCGCCTCGCCTCCATCTTCCATTGGGGCGTCGCCTGGGGCTTCATCTTCTACGGCCTCGTCAACCTGGTAGACGTGGCCGAAGCGCTCATCACCGGCTTCCACCTGCCAGACTTCTTCCTCACCGACATCTACAACTTACTGGCCGACCTCTTCAGCGTCGCCGTCCTGGCTGGTATCGTCTTCTTCTTCATCCGCCGCTTCCCGGCGCAAGACAAAGCGCTCAAAATTCGCGATAACGTCTTGCTCCACCCCAAAGCGCGCGCGGCCGGCATCAACCGCGACTCGCTCATTGTCATCCTCTTCATCACCATCCACGTCGGCAGCCGCTTGCTCAGCGTCGCCTTCCTCAACGCCCGGCATGGCCTGGACCCCTGGACCCCCTTCGCCTCCCTCATCGCCCGCGCTCTAATCGGCTTACCGGAAAGCACCCTCATCGCCGGTTGGCACGTCACCTTCTGGCTGGCCGTCGGTCTCATCCTCTTCTTCCTGCCCTACTTCCCCTACACCAAACATATCCACCTGATGGTCGGACCTTTTAACTTCATGACCAGCCCGGAACGCACCTATCTGGGGCAGATGTTCACTCTAAACTTTGAGGATGAGTCGGTGGAACAGTTCGGCGCGACCGATTTGTTCGATCTGCACCAGACGCAGTTGGTAGACGCCTTCGCCTGCATCATGTGTAACCGCTGCCAGGAAGCATGCCCTGCCTACAACACCGGCAAGGAACTTTCGCCAGCGGCCGTTGAAATCAACAAACGCTACTACATCCGCGACAACATGGCCCTGCTCTCCAACGGCGGCAGCCTGAATGGTTCTGGCACAGGCATTCCCCTCTTCGAGAGCGTCATCAGCGAGAGCGCCCTCTGGGCCTGCACCGCCTGCGGCGCCTGCATTGATGTTTGCCCCGTCGGCAACACCCCCATGCTCGACATCATGGACATCCGGCGCGATCAGGTTCTCATGGCCAGCGCCTTCCCCGACCAACTCAAAGTCGCCTTCGTCGGTATGGAGCGCACCGGCAACCCCTGGCAATCCACCGACAGCCGCATGGAATGGGCCGCTTCCCTGCCCTTCGAAGTGCCCCTTGTCGAAGAAAACCCGGACTACGAATACCTGCTATGGGTCGGCTGCGCCGGAGCCTTCAACCCCGATTCGCAAGAAGTGGTTCGCGCCGTCGCCACCATTTTGCATGGGGCGGGCGTCAGTTTCGCCGTCCTGGGCGACGCCGAAACCTGCACCGGCGACTCCGCCCGCCGCGCCGGTAACGAATATCTCTATTACGAGATGGCGATGGGCAACATCCAGACGCTCAACGAAGCGGGCGCAAACGAAAAGAAAATCGTCACCAGCTGCCCCCACTGCTTCACCACCATTGGCAAAGAGTATGGCGAATTGGGCGGCCATTACCAGGTCTTCCACCACACCCAACTCATCGCCGACCTGGTGGGCAAAGGCAAGCTGCGGCTGAATGGCAAACAGCTTGAGAAAGTGACCTTCCACGATCCCTGCTACCTGGGACGACACAACGGTGTGGTGGACGCGCCACGCGACGCCCTGGCTAAAGCGGGCGTCACCCTGCTAGAGATGGACCGCAGCAAAAAGAACTCCTTCTGCTGTGGCGCAGGCGGGGCACAGATGTGGAAGGAAGAGGAGCATGGCACGGAAGCGGTGAGCCTGAACCGCTTCAAAGAAGCGCACCACACCGGCGCGGACACAGTCGCCGTCGGCTGCCCCTTCTGCATGACGATGATGAAAGACGCCAACACGGAGGAAGGCAATCCGATGAAGGTGAAGGATGTAGCCCAAATCGTCGCGGAGGCGATAGGATAGTTATTGCTGATCGATCCTCCATCGCCAAAGGGCAACGCCCTATAGACAATGTCGCCAGAGACCGGCAGCTAACGCTCGCACTGCCGGTCTTTTTTTCTTGGTACCGAGAGGGGATGGCAACAACGGCCGTTTTCCCCACCTGACAAACGATCTCGTTCATCTCAAGGAGGATTGTCTTATGCATCGTTGGCTGCTTCTGTTCTTGCTCATCCTGGGCAGCGCTGCGCCTACTGTTTTAGCCACAGACGCCGGTTCACCCGATGGCCCGGTTGTTGTGCCGGGGACGGCAGACGAGATGGGGGCGGAAACGGCCGTTCTCTCCGCCACCTTCCCCGAACAAGTCCTCGAACTGGTCAATCAGGCCCGTTGGGACAATGGTCAGCTCCCTCCGCTCAAAGGCAGCCCCTCGCTCCACAACGCCGCCACCACACACAGCCAGAACATGGCCGTGCGCAACTTCTTCGCCCACTGCGACCTGGACACCAAAACCACGCCCTGGGACCGGATGAACGCCGCCGGTTACACCGGCTGGAGTTCCGCCTCCGAAAACATCGCCGCCGGTTACAACTCACCGCAAGCTGTCATGGCGGGCTGGATGAGCAGCAGCGGCCATCGCGCCAACATCCTCTCCGCCAACGTGCGCGAAATCGGCATCGGCTACGCCTTCCAGCCGGACGATCAGAATAACGTCCGATACGACGCCGGAAACTGCAACCCCGACGGTGGCGGGCACGGCCCCTTCTACCGCTACTGGACGCAAAAATTCGGCCGGATTGACAGCGTTATGCCCGTCGTCATCAACCGGGAAGCGTATGAAACAGATACGCGGCAAGTAGCGCTCTACCTCTACGGTGCAGGCTGGGCCAGCCAGATGCGTTTCCGCAACGAAAACGGCAGTTGGTCAGATTGGCAGCCCTATCAGGCCAACGTCTCCTGGCAACTCAGCGGCGGCAATGGCGAAAAAACCGTTTACGCCGAGATTCGCAATGCCAGCGGCGTCGTGCGCAGCGCTACCGACAGCATCTTGCTCAACAGTCCTGAACCACAACCCCCAACCCTGGCTGTCAGCGCCAACTCCCTCGCTTTTGCCTTGCAAGCCGATGGGCCGCTGACCCAAACCCGCAACCTCACCCTCTACAATACCGGCGAACAGCCCCTCACCTGGAACCTGAGTACACAGCCCAATGCTCCCTGGTTAAACGCCAATGTGACAAGCGGGAACCTGGACGGTGGGCAAAACGTCACCGTCAACCTGACCGCTTCGCGTGGCGGGTTGGCAACGGCCGTTTACCAGACCACCCTCATCGTAGCGGCCGGCAGCGCCATAAACTCGCCACAATCTATCAGCGTCACCTTCCTCGTCACAGAACAGCCTCCGGTATTCCTGCCGGCAATCACCAAATAACCAGAGGAGCGGCAATGCCAATCTTGTTGACGCTCCTCTGGCCTTGTGGTATTATTCAAGCGCCTTTCCGGTCATTGTGACCGGATTATTTTTTCTTACAACCTTCCGCAATTCGCAGTTTGCGACTTGCACCATGTAGAACCTGGAGAGTTAGGAGATTCGCAGAAGAAAAAGCAAACCAAAGAGTGTAGCCACGACCAGTTTAGATTATCGGATCAACGGTCAAATTCGGGTGCGCGAAGTCCGATTGATCGATCACAATAATCAAAACCACGACGTGGTCCCCACTCGCCAAGCCCTGGAGATGGCGTATGAAGCCGGGTTAGACCTGGTGGAAGTTGCGCCCAACGCCGAACCCCCCGTTTGTCGTATCATGGATTATGGCAAATTTGCCTACGAGAAGACAAAGCGGGAACGCGAAGCACGTAAACATCAAAAGCAGATCGAGATCAAGACGTTGAAACTGACGCCACGAACGGCCGGTTTTCACCGGGACATCCTGGTGAAAAAAGCCCGCGAATGGCTGGGTGAAGGAAAAAAGGTCAAATTCCAGATTCGCTTCCGGGCGAGAGAGATCACTTACCCAGAAATTGGGCAAGAAATGCTAGAAGGCATTGCCGTTGAGTTAGCCGACATTTCAGCGGTGGAGCAAGCTCCCAAGCTGGAAGGTTGGTCTATGACCCTGATGCTGACGCCGGAGAAAAGCTAAGCAACCCCATAGCGGCAGTTTCAAACCAAATATGTGATTGAGAAAGCCCCCCAGGGGGCTTTTTTGTGAGGGTAAAGAGATGGCACAAGTGAAACAGAAAAAATACAAACTCAAGACGTACAAAGCGGCCGCCAAGCGCTTCCGCATGACCAGCACCGGCAAAATTCTCCGCACCAAAGGCGGCAAGAGCCATTTGCGTCGGCGTAAGTCTGCCCGCGTGAAGCAGCAATTGGACCGGATGCTGGTTGTGGAATCGGCCGGCGACCGGCGGCGCATCAAGCGCATGGCCCCATACATGAAGAAGTACAAGGCGAATCCGCCGAAGTAATTGTTGTTTGTTAAGTTTGTTGGTTTGTTCGTTTGTTAGACCGATAAACTTGCAAAATCGCTGCCTGGCCTCGGCTAATGGCTTGAGTGTCCAGAGCTTCCTAAAACGCGAGGTGATATTATGAGAGTAAAAGGTGGGTTTACAACCCAACGCCGTCACAAGAAAATTCTGAGCATGACCAAAGGCCAGTGGGGAACGCGCAGCAAGCTGTTCCGCCGTGGCAATGAGGCGATGATGAAATCCTACTGGTACGCTTACCGCGACCGGCGGAACCGTCGCCGCGATTTGCGCCGCCTTTGGATTGCCCGCATTAACGCCGCGTCCCGGCAACAAGGGATGAGCTACAGCCAGTTGATTCATGGCTTGAAGCAGGCCAACGTTTCGCTGGACCGCAAGGTGTTGGCCGACATCGCGGTGCGCGATGAAGCTGCTTTTGCCGCTGTGGTGAACGTAGCCAAACAGGCGCTCGCCTAAAGCAGATTCTTTCGACCCCCTCACAAATCAATTAGAAAAGCGTCACGCTTCGCGGCGAGGCGCTTTTTTATTTACGATTTACGATTTTCGATTTTCGATTTACGATTGGGACTATGGGTGAGAATAGACGTTGGGTGTATTCGGGGTGGATGTTGGTGGCGCTGCTCACGGCCGTTTTCCTCCGCCTGCTTTTCCTCTCCACCACCCCACCGGGGCTGACCCACGATGAGGCGGATCATGGCCTGACGGCCTGGGCTATCCTCAATGGGGCGTGGGAGATTTATTTCACCATTGGGTATGGACGGGAGCCGTTGTATGACTATGCAACGGCCGTTCTCATGTCCCTCACCGCACCGCACTTCCTTCTGGGGCGGCTGACGGCCGTTTTCGCCAGCCTGCTCACCATCAGTTTGATGGCCGCCTGGGTGAAACGAGCGTTTGGCTGGGAAACGGCCGTTTTCACCGCCGCCGGTCTCGCTGTCTCCTTCTGGCCCCTGATGAGCGCCCGCCAATCGCTGCGCTCTATCATGCTGCCGCTGCTGTTTGTGTTGGCGCTGTATCTCTTCTGGCGGGGAGTGCGGAGTGCGGAGTGCGGAATGCGGAGTGCGGAGTGGCGGCGGTGGGGGTATTTTGCCGGGGCGGGGCTGGCGTTGGGGGCGAGTTTTTACACTTACATTCCGGCGCGGGTGTTGTGGCTGCTCTTTCCACTGGCGTTGCTCTATTTGCTGTGGCAGAAACGGCCGTTGCTCCGCCGTGTCTGGCCGGGGGTGGCCGGGATGCTGCTGCTGGCCGGGCTGGTCGGCGCGCCGCTCTTCCATTATTTAGCGACCAACCCGGAGGCAGAGGCGCGGATTGGGCAGTTGGCCGGGCCATTGACGGCCGCCGCCGCGGGCGACTTCGCCCCACTGCTACAAAACGCGCTGGCCGGGTTGGGCATCCTCTTCGTCCGGGGGGATGATTTCTGGCGTTATAACATCCCCGGCCGACCGCTGCTGCCGCCGTTGTGGGCCATCTTGTTCCTGATTGGGCTGGGGCGGGCGGCCTGGATCAGCGGGCAGGGGAAAGAGACGGGCGGGCTGCGGCCGTTGGCCGCCTTCTTCGCCATCGCCTGGCTGTTCGCCGGGCTGTCCCCGGCATTGGTGACGGGGCCGCACCTGTCCACCACGCAGGCGATTGGGGCGCAGCCGGTGGTCTATCTTTTCCCGGCGTTGGGGCTGCTCTGGTTGGGCCAATCGCTCTTGGAAAAACGGCCAGATTGGACGAGACTGGCATGGTTGTTGCCGCTGGTCTGGTTTGGGGCAACGGCCGTTTCCACCGCCAACGCCTATTTTCACATTTGGGCCAATCAACCGGCCGTGCGCGTCGAGTACGAAAGCACGTTGCTGGCCGCCTTGCAGGCCAGCGAAGAGCGCGGCCTGGGCGCTGTCGCCATCTCCACCCACGCGCCAGACCGCCTTTACAGCCCGGCGGTGGCGGCGATGGTTTTGTCGCCGGAACGGGCCAATGAACTGCGCTGGTTCAACGGGCAGGGCAGCCTGCTCGCCCCCAACGCCCGGCAGAGCGCGATTATCGCCTCTGGCTTCGCCGCCATCCATCCCGATTTGCAACGCTACTTCCCCATCCCGCCCGCCGAGGTGCTGCCGCTGCGCGAGACGGATATAGACCGGCCGCTCACCCTGTACACGCTGGATGGCGTGGCGTTGGCGGAGACCTGGCAGGCGCAATTCACACGATTGCCTGACGGACCGGCCAATTTTGGCGACATGGCAACGCTTTTGGGTTACGATCTGCAAACGTCGGAAGTGCGACCGGGCGAGGTGGTGTCGCTGGCGCTGTTGTGGCGGGTGGAACGGCCGTTGCTCGACGCCGTCCTCTTCACCCACCTGACCGATGAGTCCGGCGTGCCCATCGCCCAGGCAGACCGGCTAGACGCGCCGGGCGGGGCCTGGCAGACGGGCGACCATTTTATTCAACTGCATCAATTTGTGGTGGGGGAAGAAACGGCCGTTGGCTCATACCCCCTCCGCGTCGGCCTCTACACCTGCCCGGAACTCTGCCCGGAGCAATGGCCGCCCACCCGCCTGCCCATTCGCGGCAGCGGGGCGGATAGTCTGAATATCGGCTTTGTGACAGTCACAGAGTAGTAAAAGCGCTCTGTCATGCTGAGAGCCTGTGCTGAGCAACGCCGAAGCATCCTCCGAAGCATCCC
>CAYONK010000011.1:0-20064 GCA_964405285.1 uncultured Ardenticatenaceae bacterium | reverse complement strand
AGCGCGGCCATCTGCCCGGCCAACTGGTGGATGAGGGATTGGTCGGCGGGATGAACGGCCGTTATCACCGCCAGCCACGTGGGGTACAATGGCTCCCCACGCTGCGGATCAACCCGGTAGACACAATCCAGGGTCGGCCAGTGGGCAAAATCCGCGCCCAAATGAGCGCAGGCGGCGGCATCTTCCGCCCGACGCGCCGCCACCGCCTCATCGGCCAACACGCCCCAACGCCGGTGCAAACTTTCGGCAAAATCAGAGAACGGACCAGATGGCGGATCGCCCGCCATGCAGGTGACGATGAGAACAGATTGGCCAACGGCCGTTTTCTGATGAATTTGCCCCCCACAAGAGAGCGCCGCGTCGTCAAGGTGGGGGGAGAGGTAAATTGCGTCGTAATATGTGCGCATCGGGCAATGATCCATATAATAACAGAGCTATGCAAAAATTAACCCATCTGGATGAACAGGGTCAGGCGCGGATGGTGGATGTGGGCCGCAAACCGGCCACAGAGCGTTCGGCCACCGCGCGAGGCCGCGTCTTGATGCAGCCTGAGACCCTACAACTGATTATAGAAGGAAATCTAAAAAAAGGTGACGTGTTGACCGTCGCCCAATTGGCGGGCATCATGGCCGCCAAACGAACCGGCGAACTGATCCCGCTCTGCCACCCCCTGGCCCTCAGCCACGTGGAAGTGACCTGCACGCCCAACCCGGCCGAACAATGTGTGGAAATTGAAGCGACGGCCCGGTTGACGGGGCAAACGGGGGTAGAGATGGAGGCGTTAACGGCCGTTTCCCTCGCCGCCCTCACCATCTACGACATGGCCAAAGCCGTAGACCGCCAGATGCGACTCACCGACATCCGCCTCGTCCACAAATCCGGCGGCCAAAGCGGCAACTATCATGAGCCAGAACCAGAGCGAGAACTAGAGTAACTCCCCTCCTCTTCCCCTAGCTCTTACTCTAGCTCTAACTCTTACTCTAGCCAACTATGGAACTTACCATCCGTTTATTTGCCACCCTCAAAGACCGCGCCGGGCAAGACAAAATCACCATCCAACTGAGCCAACCGGCTACCGTGCAAACCCTGCTCACCACCCTGGCCGAAGCGTATCCCGCGCTGCAACCCGCATTACCGACCGCCCTGGTAGCGGTGAACCGGGATTTTGCCTTCCCGGAAACGGCCGTTCAACCCAACGATGAGATCGCCCTCTTCCCGCCCGTCAGCGGCGGGGCAGAATGGCCCCACCCCACCTACTTCGCCATCAGCCAGGCAGCGCCCGACCTCAACGCCATCCACGCCCACCTGGCCCAACCAGACGTCGGCGCCGTCGTCAGCTTCACCGGCTCCGTGCGCGGCGCGACCAACCGCGAGGGCTTGCCCTCCGAAACCCTCTACCTGGAATACGAAGCCTACAGCAGCATGGCCGAGCAAAAAATGGGGCAAATCGCCGAGGAGATTTGGGCGCGTTGGCCCCAGGTGAAAGGTATTGCCATCATCCAGCGCGTCGGCCAATTGCAGATTGGCGACATGACCACCTACGTCGCTTGCGCCGCCGGTCACCGCGACCAGGGCGTCTTCGAGGCGGCTCGTTATGGCATTGACCGCCTGAAGGAGATCGTCCCCGTCTGGAAAAAAGAGGTCGGCTCCGACAGCAGCGTCTGGGTAGAAGGGCATTACCGGCCAACAGAAGAAGATAACAGTTGATAGTTGGGAGTTGATAGTTGGGAGAATACTATCAACTCCCAACTATCAGCTCCCAGCGGATCATGAATTGGCAACAACAGGCGGCAGACTTTGCCGAAAAACAGAACTTAACCCACCCTCCCGGTGTTTATGCCCTTGATTTAATAAGCGAAATAGGCGAGGTGGCGAAGGAGATATTGTTGACAACAGGGTATGGAAAACGGCCGTTTTCCCCACCCCCCTCTCCTGACCTCACCCTTGAACTGGGCGACGCTCTCTACAGCCTGTGCCAGCTCGCCACCAGCGCCGGCGTAGACCTGGACACCGCCCTCGCTCTCGCTCTGGAAAAATACCAGCGACGGCAACAGGCCGGCGAAACTGGGGATTAGAGATTGGAGATTAGAGATTGGCGCTCTGGCTGACTGACAAATCTCAGATTTATACCGCGGAGAGCGCGGAGATTCTCTCTGGTAAAACCTCCGCGATCTCTGCTTTCTCCGCGGTTAGATAAGTTTTGTCAGTCAATCAGGATTGGCGCTTGTTCATCCCTAAATCTCTAATCTCCAATCCCCAATCTCCGCACCCTTAACAGAAACCAGGAGACTCAACCATATGAACAACGACAAACGGCGCGTCGTCATCACCGGCATGGGGCTGATCACCGCGCTCGGCCACAACGCGCCCGACACCTGGGCCGCTATCCTCGCCGGTCAATCCGGCCTCGGCCCCTTTACCCTCATCGAGCAAGGCGACCACGCCATTGGCGGCCTCTGCGAAGTGAAAAATTTCAATCCCGAAACCTACCTGGACCGGCGCGACGCCCGTCGCCGCGACCGCAGCCAACAACTGGCCACCGTCGCCGCCAATGAAGCCATGCGCCAATCCGGCCTTATGATCACCGACGAAAACCGCGAGCGCGTCGGCTGCATCCTGGGCACGGGCGTCGGCGGCATTCGCACCCTGGTCGAACAGGAACACGTGGTGCTAGAAAAAGGGCTGCGTCGAGTCAGTCCCTTCGCCATCACCATGATCATGCCCAACGGCGCGTCCGGGATGTTGGCGATTGATTACGGCATTCACGGGCCAAGCGCCACCATCACCACCGCCTGCGCTGCCGGCAGCGACGCCATCGGCCATGCGTTCCGCGCCATTCAATGGGGCGAAGTAGATGCGGTCCTCACCGGCGGCAGCGAATCTATCATCACCCACGTCGCCGTCGCCGGTTTCGAGCGGGCCGGGGCCACCTCCAGCGCCAACGGCCGCGCCCCCCGGCCGTTCGACAAAAATCGGGATGGCCTGGTCGTGGGCGAAGGCGCGGGGATGTTGGTGATTGAGAGCCTGGAACACGCCCAGGCGCGCGGCGCAACCATCCTGGCCGAGATTGTCGGCTATGGTCAGACGACTGACGCCCATCACATCACTGCTCCGGCAGAGGGTGGCGCGGGGGCGGCGCGAGCCATCCGCAAAGCGTTGGCCGACGCCGGTCTCTCTCCAGAAGACGTGGATTACATCAGCGCCCATGGCACGGCCACCCCACTGAACGACGCTTCGGAAACGGCCGCTATCAAAAATGCGCTTGGCGCGGCTGCCTACCAGGTAGCGGTCAGCTCCACCAAATCTATGACAGGGCACGTCATGGGGGCCACCGGGGCCATCGAAACCATTTTTTGTGCCCTGGCTATCCGCGACCAAATTCTGCCGCCAACCATTCATTATGAAACACCGGACCCCGACTGCGACCTGGATTACGTGCCGAACGTGGCCCGGTCGGCGCGGGTGCGCGTTTGCCTGAACCATGCCTTTGGCTTTGGCGGGCACAACGCCGTCCTGGCAATTCAGGAATATCGTAGCTGATGGATATTGACTTAGCTGCCCTGGAAGAGACGATTGGCGTCAAATTTCAGGATTATTCTTTACTTATCCGGGCATTGACCCATCGCTCTTACCTGAACGAGAATACTGAGCGCTTCCTGGAAGACAACGAACGGTTGGAATTCCTGGGCGACGCCGTGTTGGATTTTGTGGTGGGGGCTTATCTTTATAATCGTTTCCCGGAGATGGACGAGGGCGAACTAACCAGTTTGCGGGCGGCATTGGTTCGGGCCAGCACGCTGGCGGCCTTTGCCCAGCAGTGGGAATTGGGCCATTATTTGCGCCTCGGTCTGGGCGAAGCAGAAGGGGGCGGACGCAGCCGAACGCCGATCCTGTGCGCGACGTTTGAGGCGGTGATCGGCGCGATTTACCTTGACCAGGGGCTACCGGCAACGCAACCTCTGGTGGAGAAATTGATCGCCCCGGCGCTGGTCCCCATTTTAGCCGAATCGTTACACAAGGATGCCAAGAGCGAGTTCCAGGTCTGGGCGCAGGCGCGGTTTAACGTGACACCTCATTACGCTGTGGTTGAGGCGGTCGGGCCAGACCATGCCAAGGTGTTTACGGTGCAGGTCTTGGTTGGGGAGCGGGCGTGGGGCAAGGGCCAGGGAAGCAGCAAACAAGTGGCGGCGATGGCCGCAGCCCGCGACGCTTTGCTTCAGGCTGAGGCGTTTGACGATGGGGAGATAACGTGAGTCGCCTGCTAATCACTGGGGGGAGCGGCTATCTGGGGCGGCATCTCGTGCCAATGGCGCTGGCAAAACACGAGGTTCTTTATACTTATTTTAGTCAGGATGTGTTGGGCTTGGGGGCAGGACGGCCGTTAGACATCCGTGACGCAACGGCCGTTACCACCCTCTTCACCCGCTTCGCCCCAGACGCCGTCATCCATACTGCCGGTTCCAACCGGGGGGCAGACATGCAGGCGGTGATCGAGCAGGGCACGGCCAACGTCAGCCGGGCGGCGGCCCAGGTCGGCGCGCGGCTGGTCCACCTTTCCACCGACAGCATCTTCGACGGCAGAGGGGGAGCGCCTTATAAGGAAACGGCCGTTCCCAGCCCTGTCAACCTTTATGGCCGAGCCAAAACGACCGCCGAAGGCCACGCCCGCCAACACCCGGATCACGTCATCATCCGCACCTCGCTCATCTATGGCCTGGAACAGATAGATCATGGCACGGAATGGATGACCCGCGCCCTGCGCGCCGGACAACCCGTCACCTTATTCGATAACCAGGTACGTAACCCCGTTTGGGTGCAAACGCTGGCTCTAGCCTGCCTGGAGTTGGCGGCTCATCCCCATCGCGGCGTCCTCAACGTGGCCGGGCAGCAAGTGATGACACGAGCGCAGTTCGGGTTGCGGCTGTTAGACTTTTGGGACGTCAGGGAACGAGAGACGTTGCGGGTTGGGCCATCGTTGGGCGGGGAATGGCCGTTGGATTGCGCGCTGGATTTAGGGTTGGCAACGGCCGTTTTGCGCACCCCCCTACCAGGAGTAGACGATGTACTGCGCCCTTTTTATGGCGGCGCTAACCTCTGATTAATGCCAGGCTAAGCTGCTCCACCTAAGCTGAAAGCAACCATCAAAACTTGACGAAATTCAGGTTTTGAAAATGTGGCACAGACAGCAAAGTAAAAGTCAATTCACTGGTTTATCCAGCCAGATAAGCGAACCCAATTGCAAACCGCGTCAGAAAATCGGCGGTTGAATAAAATCGCTTCAACCCCTCTTGACTTTTGTTCGCCGAATATGCTAGACTGCCCCAGTGCAGGAAGAGGCAGCGTTGGGTGAGAGTCGAACCACACAACCTGAAGCACAATTTTATTTAAGGAGAAAAGGGAATCTTGAGCGATTTAGATAGTCCATTCGATGAAATGGATGTAGTCAGCGCTTTGCTGAACGACGGTATGGAACAGGGGTATATCACCTACGATCAGATTCTTGAAGCCCTCCCCCAGGTAGAAAACAACATACCACTGCTGGACACCATCCTGGAAGAAGCGCAAGCCATGGGCGTGCCCGTCTTCACCAATGAGGAAGAGGCCAGCAATGCCATCGGGGCCGAAGAAATAACCGACCTGGATGATTTTGATACCGACCCCGCGTATCGGCTTGCCGCGTCGTCGGCCCACACTGCTCCGCTATTTGACCTGAGCAACGTGCCTATTGACGACTCTGTTGGGCTGTATTTCCGTGAAATGGGGCAACAACAGCTACTCACGGCCGAAGAAGAAGTGCAGCTGGCCATGGAGATCGAAGCCGGCCGAGCTGCCGAAGAGACGCTGGAAAGCGCGATCAGCCTGAGCGATGATGATCTCGACGAGCTGCATCGCCTCAAAGAGATCGGCGACGCGGCCCGCGCCCATCTGATTCGGGCGAATACCCGTCTGGTGGTCAGCATCGCCAAAAAGTATCGCGGGCGCGGTTTGCAATTCCTCGATCTAATCCAGGAGGGCAACGTCGGCCTGATGAAGGCCGTTGAGAAGTATGACTATCGCCGGGGGAACCGGTTCAGCACCTATGCCACCTGGTGGATTCGTCAGGCTGTCACACGCGCCCTGGCCAATCATGGTCGGACCATCCGCATCCCCGCCCATTTGGGCGGCCGAATTAGCAAGCTGTATCAGGTAGCCCAGGAATTAGAGCAAGAATTCGGTCGGCAGCCCACCGCCGAAGAGATCGCCGAAAATATGGAGCTACCGGCCGAGCGCGTGCGCTGGATGCTGCGCACCAGCCGCCAACCGGTCCACCTGGAACGCCCCGTCGGCGACGAATCGGATGCTGAGTTGGGCGACTTTATCGAAGACATCGAAGCGCCGCCTCCGGCCGAAATGGTGGCCAACAACATGCTTACCGAAGAGTTGGGCGATATTTTGGACCAACTGACCCCGCGTGAGGCGCGTATTTTGCGGCTGCGCTATGGGTTGCAGGATGGCGAGTCGCGCACCTTGAAAGAGGTGGGGGAGATGTTTGGCCTCTCCCGCGAACGTATCCGCCAGTTGGAGAAGGAAGCGCTGCGGAAGCTGCGGCATCCGAACTTTGCCGGCCATTTGCGCCAATACTTGAACTAGCCGAAAGCCCCTCGACCGAGGGGCTTTTTTGTTGCCCTTACTTATTTCCTACACAGTTCACGCTCTTTTCACCCCTATTTCACCCCCTGTTTACCGCTCCATTCCTTTAGATACGGTAACTTGCTTCTACCTATAAACTCTGGGGGTATTTATCTTGTCAGTTGAACAATTCAGAAATGAAATGGAGTGTATTCTGTGGAACTGAGACAGTATTTGTACCTGGTGTGGCAGTGGTTGTGGTTGATTGTTTTGGGAACGGCCGTTGCCGGGGGCGTAGCCTACTATATCAGCCGCAATCAGGCGCCCGTCTACCGCGCCACCTCCATCCTGCTGGTGATTGAAGGCAGCGATGCCATTGACACCGCCTACAACTCCATCCTGACCAGCGAACGATTGGCCTCCTCCTACAGCCAACGGTTAAAAAACCACGAGGTACTTACCCAGGCCCTCCACAATTTGCAATTAGAGATGAATGTCACAGACCTGGCCAAAACGATACAGGTGCAGTTGGTCGGCAACACGCAGCTCATCTCCCTCCACGTTGAACACACCGATCCACAAATCGCCCGTGACCTGGCCAACGAAATACCGTCCGTCTTTGCCAAACGCAACATGGCCCAGCAGCTATCCCAATACGCCGATCTCAAAGCCAGCCTGCAAGATGAGTTGGCCGAGTTGTCGGCCGAGTTAACCAGCGCAGAGGCGGCGCTGGCAACGGAAACACGCAAAGCGATCCCCGATCAGGCAGTCGTAGACCAGATCAATGAGAATATCCGCCGTCTGCGCGACACCTATGGGCGCCTCTCAGCCAGCTACGAAGACGTGCGCATCGCCGAAGTGCGCCGTCTGAGCGATCTGGTAATTGACGACATGGCCCGCCTGCCGGTTGAGCCGGTTCGCCCCCGCGTGTTGACGAACACGATTTTGGCGGCCGTCGTCGGGGCGATGCTGACCATCGGTCTGATTTTCCTGGTTGAGTACCTGGACGACACGATTAAGACGCCATTGGACGTGGAAAATGGCCTGGGCCTGACGGCCCTGGGCACGGTGCAGCAGGTGAAGATTAGCCAGCCTGCGGATGCGCTGGTGGTGGCTATGGAACCGCGCTCACCGGCGGCCGAAAGTTACCGCCATCTTCGCACCAATATCCAATACGTCAGCGTGGATCGGCCGGCACGCACGCTGCTGGTGACGAGCGCGAACATGGGCGAAGGCAAGACCACCGTCTCGACCAACCTGGCTATCTCGTTGGCGCAGTCGGGCAAACGGGTGCTGCTGGTGGATACGGACATGCGCCGGCCGATGCTGCATCGCTTGTTGGAAGTGCAAGGGGGCAAAGGGCTGTGTGAACTCATCATTCGCGGCCGGGAAGATGCCTCGCTGATCAAAAGCACGCTTGTGCCCAATTTGCGCTTGCTGCCGGCCGGGCGACTGCCACCCAATCCGGCCGAACTGCTCGGTTCGGAGCGGATGCGCGAGGTGTTGGTCTGGCTGCAAACGCAGGCGGACTATCTGATCTTTGACAGCCCGCCGGTGCTGGCCGTAACGGACGCCGTGGTGCTGTCGCAGTTGGTGGACACGACGATTTTTGTGGTCAGGGCCAACCGGACGCGCTTTCCGACGTTGCTCACAGCCGTTAAACAAATTGAAGCCGTAGAACAGCCCATCGCCGGGATGATCTTGAACTGTGTGCCGGTAAACGGCCGTTTCTACCACGCCTATGGGTACTACGCCCGCCAAAGCTACCACCCCACCGAAGAGCAAAACGGCCGTAAAACCTGGCGCGAACGCCTATCGGCGAGTAACCGTAGCGCATAAGCCGTTGTCCGTAATCCGTATTCCGTAACGGACAACGGATTACGGATTACGGCTCACACCCCCACTCCCCTACAGACTTCCCCACCCATACGGTATAATCCTGCCTTATGGCAATTCTGACCGCAACCAACGTCGGGCAATCCTTCGGCGCCTTCGACCTGTTCAGCGGCCTTTCCGTCAGCGTGCCCAACGATGGCAAGATCGGCCTCGTCGGCCCGAACGGCATCGGCAAAACCACCTTCCTGCTCATCCTGGCCGGGATGATGACTCCATCCACCGGCCGCGTCCACCTGGCCAAAGGCAGCCGCTTTGGCTATTTACGGCAAGAAGCGGCGGAGGCATTTAACGGCCGTCAGCACACCGTCTACGACGAAATGCTCCTCGTCTTCCAATCCTTGCGCGAACAAGAGGCAGCGTTACGCCAGATGGAAACCGCGATGGGCGATCAGCTAGACGAGGAGCTATTCGCCCGCTACAGCGCCCGCCAGGAGCAGTTTGAGCTGGCCGGTGGCTACGAATACCCCTTACGCATCCAACAAGTCCTCACCGGCCTCGGCTTCAACGAGCAAAGCTGGCAACTGCCCCTGCCCCACCTCAGCGGCGGCCAAAAAACTCGCGTCCTACTCGCCCGCCTGCTGCTGGAAAAACCAGACCTCCTCATCCTCGACGAACCGACCAACCACCTGGACGTGCAGGCCATCGAATGGCTGGAAAGCGCGCTTAAAACCTGGGAGGGAGCCGTCCTCATCGTCAGCCACGACCGCTACTTCCTGGATAAAACCGTCAACACCATCTGGGAAATGGACCGGACCGGCATCGAAGTGTACCGGGGCAACTACTCCGCCTACGTCACCCAGCGCGAGGCGCGCTGGACGGGGCGCATTGAGGCATTCGAGAGCCTGAAAGCGCGGCTGGAAAAAGAGATGGATTACATCCGGCGTAACATCGCCGGGCAGCGCACCCAGATGGCTCAGGGCAAATTGAGCCGCCTCAGCCGCGAAGTGGCCGCCATCCGCGCCGGCGGGCTGGAGGTGCTGTCGGCGCTGGAGAGCAAAGGCTGGATGCAGGTGAAGGAAGAGTACGGCGTGGAGATGCAAGCCTCCACCGTCGGCGAACTGCACCAACAAATCAAAGAGCTGCGCGGCCCAACCCGGCCGGCCGCAGTGCGAATGCGCATCGAAGCCTCCCACCGCAGCGGCAACCTGGTCTTACGCAGCCACGATCTACACATTGGCTATCCCGGCGCATCCCTCTTCCGGGCCGACGACTTTGTGCTGGAACGGCAAGAACGCGCTGCCCTGATCGGAGCCAACGGAAGCGGGAAAACGACCTTTTTGCGCACCATCCTGGGCGAATTGCCCCCATTGGCCGGGCAGGTCATCCTGGGAGCCAGCCTGGAGACCGGCTACTTCTCCCAGGCCCACGACAGCCTGAATCGGGAAAATACGGTACTGGATGAATTGCTGAGCCTGGAAAATCTGCCAGTGAGCGAGGCGCGGAACTACCTGGCAAGCTACCTCTTTCGCGGTGACGACGTGTATCAGCCGATCAGCACCCTGAGCGGCGGAGAGCGGGGACGGCTGGCGCTGGCGCTGCTGGCCCGGCAGAAGGCGAATTTCCTGCTGCTGGACGAACCGACCAATCACCTGGACATCCCGGCGCAGGAGACGCTGCAAGCGGCGTTGGAAGCGTTTCAGGGCACGGTGCTGATGGTGACCCACGACCGTTATTTGGTGGACCGGCTGGCGACGCAGATTTGGGAATTGCGCAACGGCCGTTTACACGTCTACAACTGCGGCTACCAGGAATACCTGGCCCGGCGCGCCCAAGAAGCCGAGGCCGACCGCGCCGCCTCAGCGGCCGAATTACCCGTCACCCCGGCCGATAATGGCGACGCCCCGCGCCGCAGCAAAAACGAACAGCGCAAATTAGAAGCGATTCTGGCCGATTTAGAGGAGCGCATTCACGACCTTGAAGCCCATTTAGACCAAACCAGCGCAGCACTGCAAGCGGCCACCCAGGCCCAATCTTTTGACAAGATACAAAGCCTGAGCTTAGAATATGCCGCTGCGGAACAGGCATTGGAGCAATGCCTGGCCGAATGGGAGAAGCTGGCGCATGAGTGACGAGCCAAAGCGCATCACTTTATCGGGAAAATTGATCATCGGACTGACCGGCAACATCGCCACGGGGAAAACGGCCGTGATGCGCCTGGCTGCCGAACGCGGCGCCCTGACCCTGGACGCCGATAAAATCGTCCACGAATTGATGGATCACGATCCGGAAGTGCAGGCGGCCATCGCCGTCGCTTTCGGGTCAGAGGTGCGCCGGGAAGACGGCCGGATTGACCGCCGCGCCCTCGGCCAGATCGTCTTTAACGATCCGGCCGCCCTGCGTGACCTGGAGACGATGCTCCATCCGGCCGTGCGCACCGAAGTCGCCGACCGGATCAACAGCAGCGACGCCCGCATCGTCCTGATTGAGGCGATCAAACTGCTAGAGGGCGAATTGGCCCAGGCGTGTCACCAGATTTGGGTGACGCGCTGCCACCGCCAGCGCCAATTGCAACGGCTGATGATCTGTCGCGGATTAGACGCCGAAGGCGCGGCCATGCGCATTAAAGCGCAGCCGCCGCAAGAAGAGAAGGTCGCTTTGGCCGACGTGGTAATAGACACCGACGGCCTGATGACTGAGACAGAAATGCAGTTCGACCGGGCCTGGGGACGCCTGCCGGACCCGGAGAGCGTGAAACCGGCGACGCTGATCATTGGCGATGGCCCTTCGCTGGGACAGACCCGGCGGCGGATCGCCGGGCAGGGCAACCTGAAAGAACTGCTGGCTACCGCCAGCACCCCGCCCACCGAACGAAATTGGCCGGATGACTTGCAGGTCCGCCGGGCCAGACCGTCGGACATCCCCTCAATTTTGCTACTGATCCAACGGACGGCGACAAACGCGCCACCGATGAAGCGGGCCGATTTGTTGATGGCTTTTAGCGAGCGCAGCTATTTTATCGGCCAGGTTGGCGCGGAGATTCTAGCGGCGATGGGGTGGAGCATTGACGCCCAGGTGGCCCGGATTGACCAGATGTTTTTGCTGCCGGGCGATGAGGCGTTGGTTACGGCAACGGCCGTTTTGCTAGAAATCGAAACGTCGGCCAACGCCCACATCGGCGAACTAATCGCCGCCTTTTTACCCTCGGATGGGCCGGACGGCCTGCCCGCGCTCTTCGCGGCAGAGGGGTATCTGGGGGTAGATGAAGCGCTGCTGCCGGATGTGTGGCAAACGGCCGTTCAAGAATCGCAGCCCCCCGACACCAACCTGATGATCAAAGTGCTGCGCGACGAAAGATTACAAAAAAACTGAGTGCGCCTGACGCACCACAAGAGGTGTACCGTTATGGAAAAAATAAAAAACCTGATTATGAACCATCCCAATCTAAGCGCCTGGTTTGTCCTGGCGCTGGGGATGGTCGTCATTCTGATTTTTGAAGCCCGCAGCGTGGGCTTACAACCGCTGCAATGGTTCTGGTTGATCCTCATCACGATTTTGGTGGCTGGGGCCTGTATCTGGATTATCAGTTGGGGGGACAACGACGAGTCGTTGGCCGACGACGAGGCAAAAGCATTGAGCAACTCTGATGTTTGAGACGGAGCCGACATATCATGTCTCGTTAACGGCCGTTGAAACCATCCGCAACAACGCCGCCCACCTGTTCAGCACAGCCGATACCACGCTCGATTGGCCCGAACCGGGCCATTTTCGCTTGCGCGGCTATTTCCTGCGAGACACGGCCGAGGCGTTCGATGAGCTGCGCGCCATCTTCGAGCCACAAGGCTTCACCCCCCTCATCCGCCAGGAAGAGGGTAGCCCGGTTCTGCTCGGCCTGCCCATCGTCTTCAAAGAAGAATCCTCCAACTGGCTCATCAACCTGGCGCTCTTCATCGCCACCATCTTTTCCACCATGCTCCTGGGGGCAGCCAACGAGGTAGGCGGCGATTATGGGCAAGCGCTTCGCCAGTTGTGGCTGGGCCTGCCCTTCAGCTTCAGCCTGCTGCTCATCCTGGGGGCGCACGAACTGGGCCACTACTTCGCCGCCCGCTACCACCGCGTCCCCGTCACCCTCCCCTACTTCATCCCCATGCCCCTCTCCATCATCGGCACGATGGGCGCTTTCATCCGCCTGAAAGCGCCGGTGAAGAATAAGCGCGCCTTGTTCGATGTGGGCGCGGCCGGGCCATTGGCCGGGCTGGTTTTTGCTATCCCCATCTTACTTTACGGCCTGGCCACCTCAGAAGTGGGGCCGCTGCCCGATCAGGGTTATATTCTGGAGGGCAACTCCCTCTTATACGCCGCCGCGAAAATCCTCGTCTTTGGGCAGATGTTGCCGGCCGGAGGCCAGGACGTCTTGCTAAATCAGATGGCCTGGGCCGGTTGGGTTGGCCTGCTGGTGACTGGGCTGAACCTGATCCCGCTCGGTCAACTGGATGGTGGGCACGTTGCTTACGTTTTATTCGGCCGGCGCGCCCGGCGCTTCTTCTGGCCGGTTCTCATGGCGATGGCGCTGCTGGCTTTGATCACCGGGGCAACCATGTGGTTTGTCTGGATTGTGCTGCTCTTCTTGATCGGGCGGGTTCATGCCGAGCCGCTAGACGACGTGACGGCGCTCGATCCGCGCCGCCGCGCCCTGGCGATTTTCACGATGCTCCTCTTTTTCCTGGTCTTTGTGCCCGTACCCCTGCGCGTCATTTTGCCGTAAACCCGGAGATTGGAGACCGGAGACCGGAGATTATGATGGCTCCGGTCTTCAGCCTCTTGTTCCCCAATCTCGCTTCTCCCTGGTTTGACTTAACTCTAGCCCACCGATAGAATCCGAAAACTATTGTAACTATCCAGACCTGACCGGTCTGGAGTAAACAGGCGGGCAACTGATGCGAATTGTGGTTGATGCAATGGGCAGTGACAATTGCCCTGGCCCTGACGTGGCCGGGGCGGTGTTGGCCGCCCGTGAATTTGGCGATACGTTGATTCTGGTGGGCGACCAGCGCCGCATTGAAGCGGAATTGGCGGGCCAGAATACGGCCGGTTTGTCGTTGGAGGTGCGCCACGCCAGCCAGGCGGTGAGCATGACCGACAAGCCCTCGGACATTGTGAAGGGCAAGCCGGACTCGTCGCTGCATGTGGGGCTGAGTCTGGTGCGCGAGGGTGAGGCAGACGCCTTTGTCTCGGCCGGGAATACGGGCGCGGTGTTGGGCGTGGCCATGCTGCGACCGGTGGGGCTGGGGCGTATTCCGGGGGTGAAGCGGCCGGCGTTGGGTGTGGTGTTTCCATTGAAGGAACGGCCGTTTCTCATTGACAATGGCGCCAACGCCGACTGCCGCCCGGACTACCTGCTGCAATTTGCCCTGATGGGCAGCCTGTACGTGGAACACGTCATGGGCATCGCCCGGCCGCGCGTCGCCCTCATCTCCAATGGCGAGGAGGAGGGCAAGGGCAGCAGCCTGGTGAAAGAGTCCATCCCCCTGCTGGCGTCCAGTGGCCTGAACTACATCGGCAACATTGAGCCGAAGGAGTTTTTGCGCGGCGCGGCCGAAGTGGGGGTGACGGATGGCTTCACCGGCAACATCATGATGAAGACGGCCGAGGCTATCGCCAGTTCCATGTCCGACCTGATCCGGTCAGAGTTGAAGGGCAGCCCGATAACGGCCGTTGGCGGCCTGTTAGCCAAATCTGCTTTTGGTCGGGTGCGCCAGCAGCTAAACCCGGATGAAGTAGGCGGCGCTCCCCTGCTCGGCGTGAACGGGCCGGTGATCATCGGGCACGGCCGTTCCAATGCCTACGCCATCAAACAAGCCGTCGGCCAGGCCCGCCGCATGGTGACCAATAACGTCGTCGCCGCCATCGCCGCCGGACTGGCAAAAGAAGCGGCGTAAATGGTAACTGGTGGCTGGTGGCTGGTTGCTGGTAAACCAACTACCAAACACCAGCTACCAGCTACCAGCTACAAGCTACTAGCTACCAACTACCAACTACCAGCCACCAAAGGAACTTTATGACAGCACATCTTGACGCCCGCGGGCGGCCCCGCGTTGTAATTACCGGATTAGGGATGCTCAGCCCATTGGGCAACAGCGTGGAAGAGAGTTGGGATAATTTGATCAACGGCCGTTCCGGGATCGGCCGTATCACCCAATTCGACCCCAGTCACCTGCCGGTCCACATCGCCGGGGAAGTCAAGGGGTTTAATCCCGGCGACTTCATGAACTTCAAAGAGGCGCGGCGCATGTCTCGCGCTTCCCAACTGGCGGTGGCGGCAGCGACGATGGCCCTGACCGACGCCGCTCTGGCGCATGGCGTGCCAAACCGCGAGCGGGCCGGCACACTCATTGGCACGGGCGTGGGCGGTTTCGAGGTAGGCGACCGCGAGACAACGGTTCTCCGCACCAAAGGTTTCCAGCGCGTTAGCCCCTTCGCCATGACCGCCTTTTTGCCCAACATGCCCAGCCACCACGTCAGCCTGCTGGCCCAGGCGATGGGACCGATCAGCACAGTGGTGGCCGCCTGCGCTACCGGGACGCAGGCGATTGGCGAAGCGGCCGAATTTATCCGGCGTGGCGTAGCCGATATTGTCATCGCTGGCGGCGTGGAAGGGCTGATCCACGAGTCGGCGGTGGCCGGTTTTGCCGCGATGCGGGCAATGGCTATCAGTTACAACGACAGGCCAGAATCAGCCAGCAAGCCATTCGACAAAGAGCGCGAAGGGTTTGTGTTGAGTGAAGGAGCGGGGGTGTTGATCCTGGAGCGGCTGGATCACGCTCTGGCGCGAGGAGCGAAGATTTACGCCGAGGTGTTAGGCCATGCTTCTTCCTCAGACGCTTTCCACGTGGCGGCGCAAGACCCGGACGCAGCCGGGGCGGTGCGGGCGATGCGCTGGGCGGTGGAGGATGCCTGTTTGCCGTTAACGGCCGTTTCCTACATCAACGCCCATGGCACCGGCACCCCGATGAACGATCTCACCGAGACACAAGCCATCAAACACCTCTTCGGCGAATACGCCTACGAAATCCCGATCAGCAGCAACAAATCGGCGATGGGCCATGCCATGGGCGGAGCCGGAGCCATCGAAGCCATCTTCTCCGTCTACACCTTGCTCAAGGGTCTGATCCCGCCAACCTGGAACTACGAGACGCCAGACCCAGAATGCGACCTGGATTACACGCCAAACAGCCCGCGCCCGGCAGACGCCAGAGTCGCCTTATCCAATTCCTTTGGCCTGGGCGGGCAAAACGCCTGCCTGGTCCTGGGCAAATATGAGGATCACTCTAACGGACACCACGCCAACGGACGGCCGGAACTCGCCTGAGATCCCCGGCTGCCCTGAACAAAACTTATGATTATTCTTCGTGATGAACAAAGGATCGCTCGTTTAAGTACGCTGGCCAAAGTAGCCAGTTATGGTGGCATGGCTATCTTATTGGTTGGTCTGGCCCTGGCTTTTGTAACCACCGATTTTCAACGGGTTTTCATCTACCAGTTGATGGCGCTGTTCATCGGCTGGATCAGCTCGCAGGTCGGCATTTACCTGATGATGCGCTATGGCCGTCGGCCGCGCCCGGACGAGGTGTTGGATGAAGCGGTGAGACGGGTGGCGAAAAACGGCCGTATGTATCATTACCTGCTGCCCGCCCCCCACACCCTGCTCACGCCACAGGGCATTATCGTCTTCAATCCGCGCCCCAACATGGGCAAAATCCGCGTCGAAGGCGACAAATGGCAACAATCCGGCGGTTTTCTCCGTCGCCTTTTCGGCCAGGAGCCAATCGGCAATCCTACCCAAGAGATCGAGCGCATGGTGGAAGGATTGGCTAATTTTATCCGCAAAAACGCGCCAGAAGTCGAGGAAGTGCCCGTCGGGGCGATCATCGTCTTCACCGCCAAAGGCGGCGCAGAGTTCGATCTGAAGGACTCACGCATCCCGGCCATGCACTACACCAAAGTAAAAGGATTCATGCGGCAACAGAAGCGCGACCTGTTGCCTAAAGAAGTCTATGACGCAATTCAGCGCGCCTTTGATGAGCAAGCAAAACATGTGACAGAGGCTGTTTACGAGGCAGATTCAGCCTGATACCACGTAACCAGCACAAGCCTGGAGCAACTAGTTAAAGAGGGAGGCAATCGTTCCATGACGTTACAACAAAGAGCAGTTCTTGAGCGAGAACTAAACGAACTGCGAGAAGACATTATCCAGTTAGGTAGCCTGGTCGAGACAGCCATCGAAAAAGCCCTGATAGCCCTGCAACACCGCGACATGCGTCTGGCCGAAGAAGTCATCTTGGGCGACCACCAGGTAAACGAATTACGTTTCAAAATCGAACATGACTGCCTGCGCACCCTGGCGACCCAACAACCATTGGCCATAGACCTGCGGGTGATCATCGCCGGTATCCACTTTGCCGTCGAAATGGAGCGCATTGGCGACCATGCCGCCGGTATCGCCAAACTCGTTTCGCGCCTGGCCGACGAAGATGAGATTGACACTCTCTACAAATTGCCCAAAATGGCCAAGCGAGCCACCCAAATGGTCGAACAAAGCGTGCGGGCTTACGTTGAACGCAGCGCTGAACTGGCCCACGAAGTGATCGCCCGCGACGACAAAATAGACAAACATTACCGCCAACTCTCGCAAGGCGCGCTGGAACAGATGCAGCAAGACCCAGGCTACGCCCGCCGGGCCACGTTTTTACTCTGGATCGGCCACAACCTGGAGCGCATCGGGGATCGCGCCCTGAACATGGCTGAACGGGTTATCTTTATGGTCACGAGCGAATTCGTCGAAAACCTGGACGAAATTGACGACTTGGATGGTTTGGTCTAAACGGCCGTTTATCACAAAAGCCTAAACTGGCCGGTTCTTGAAGAACCGGCCAGTTTTGCTGCCAGAAATTTTCCGTTTGACAAGCATCAATAATCCATTAGAATTTCTCTGGCACAAAAGTACTACCTGTTTTTACAACAAGGAGGTGATACCGACCTTAAATAACACGTAAAGTCCGTACCCAATTTCCCCCCACTGCAACACAATTTGTCTACAAAAGAATCTACGAGCCGATCATCAACGAGTTGTCACCTGATGGTACATTTATCTTTGGAGGAGAACATGAAACGAACAACTCTACTGGTATTGTTGTCCCTTGTATTGACCCTGATCTTGGTCGCCTGTGGCGGTTCTGGCACAGAACCGGCCGCCCCAGCCGCCGACCAACCGGCTGCCGAACAACCAGCCGCCGAAGCCCCGGCTGCCTCCGACGACGTCACCTGCGACGACCCCCTTGGTTGTGTCACCCTGGCCCCTGGCGAACCTATATTGCTGGCCTCCGCTTTGGTCATTTCCGGCCCCAACACGGAACTTGGCCTGGATTCCCAGTATGGCGTGCAGCTGGCGATTGATTTTCGTGGTAACGTTTTAGGTCATCCAGTCCAACTGCAACCCGAAGATGACGGTTGCAGCGCCGAAGGTGGACAGACCTCCGCCCAGAAAATCGTCTCCAACCGGCAAATCGTGGCTGTTATCGGCACAAGCTGCTCCGGCGCCGGTGTGCCGGCCGCCAGAATCGTCTCCGACGCCGGTTTTGTGATGGTCTCCCCTTCCAACACCTCCCCCTCCTTAACTGATCCGGCACTGCACCAGGCGGGTTATTTGCGGACCGCCCATAACGACACCGTACAAGGCGCGGCAATGGCTGAATTCGCTTACAACGAATTGGGCGTGCGCCGGGCTGCTGCCATCCATGACGGCGATCCCTACACCGAGGGTCTGGCCAGCGTCTTCGCCGACTCTTTCCGCGCTTTGGGCGGCGAGATTGTCGCCTTCGAGGCTGAATCGGCCGAGGCCACCAACGTGGAACCGCTTTTGACCTCTCTGGCAGCAGCCGGGCCGGAATTCGTTTACCTGCCCGTCTTCATCCCCTTGGGTTCGCTGATTGTGAATACCGCCAGCGACGTGGACGGAATGAGTGGCGTGATCTTGGCCGGTGCGGATGGTATCCAATCCCCCAGCTTCCTGGCGAATACGGTAGGCACGTCTGAGGGTATGTATGCTTCTGGTCCCGACCTGAGCTTCAGCAACACCTTCTACGAAGAGACCTTCCTGCCGGCGTACCGGGAAAAGTATGGCACAGACCCGACGGCTCCGTTCCACGCACACGCCTTTGACGCGACCAATATGATCCTGGATGCGATTGAGCGGGTAGCGCAGCAAGGCGCGAATGGTACGCTGATCGGTCGGCAGGCGCTGCGCGATGCTTTGTTCGCCACCTCTGGTCTGCAAGGTATCACCGGGACCATCACCTGCAACGAGTTTGGTGACTGCGCTGATCCGCAGATCTCTGTGAGCCAGGTTCAAGGCGACAGCTTTGTCCGCATTTGGCCCTAATGGTCTTACTCTTTGCGCGACCATATTGGTTAAATAGATAACGAAGAATAGGCTCCGGGTTATGGCGGAGCCTATTCTTCATATCTGCGTTTCAGTGGCCTATCATCCTGATCTGGTAGTTGCCGGTAAGGCGACACAGGGTGATTTTGGTCTTAGCCGCACCCCCACGGAGCAAAAGGTATGTCCCAGCGATTCAAGGAAATAGATTTTATCAGCGTCTATCTATGGGTGTTTCGAGCTATTATTATCGCGTTGGTTCTTTACGGCACAATCAACAAATTGGTTTTTGGGGTGGGGAACACGTACACGACAAAAACCTGGATTGATTTTTTTATCTCTGGCCTGTCACAGGGCAGTCTATATGCTTTAATCGCGCTGGGATACACGATGGTGTACGGCGTTTTATTTATGATCAATTTCGCTCACGGCGAGTTTTTCATGTCTGGGGCGATCACTTCGACGGTGTTGGTAGCGGCGTTTTTGGCCGCTTCCGGCTTCTTGGATGAGCAGCCTTTTGTGGGATTGCTCATGGTGGCGGCTGCCGCGATTCTCACTTCGGTCTGTGTGGCGCTGCTTACCGAGCGGATCGCTTACCGCCCGCTGCGCCGCGCCCCCCGGCTCGTGCCGCTGATCACGGCGATTGGCGCTTCGTTTTTCTGGCAATACTTCTTCCGCGGGCTGTTTGGCTCAGCCATCATCCCGTTTCCCGTGCCTGCGGCGCTGCAAGGACGCTGGACTATTTTTGGTCTGGAGTTTTTGAAGACCCGCCTGGTTGTCATGGCGACGGCGCTGGTTGCGATGATTGTGTTGTACCTTTTCATCCAGAACACCAAAACAGGTAAGGCGATCCGCGCTGTGGCGGAGAATAAAGATGTCGCAGCCTTAATGGGGATCAATGTGGACCGCACGATTTCCATTACATTTGCTATTGGCGCGGCGATGGCTGGGGTAGCTGGTGTGTTGTGGGGTTTGGTTTTCCGCCAGGTGCATTTCTTTATGGGCTTTGTGCCGGGGATTAAGGCATTTACGGCGGCCGTTTTTGGCGGCATTGGCAGTATCCCTGGTGCAGCGCTGGGCGGGTTGCTGTTGGGCATCATCGAAGCCGTGGGGCCGCCGCTCTTTTTGGAGGGGCTGGGTATTTCTGGGGCGCATCAGTTGAAGGATGTGATCGCCTTCACCATGCT